>NZ_JBFAHW010000037.1:0-92518 GCF_040654355.1 Streptomyces sp. NPDC050704
CCCGCAGTCCGAAGCAGAGCCACAGGCGATCCGCTACTGCATCGACGTCCAGATGCGGAGCGACGGCACCGATCGCGACCAGGTGCTGCGCGATATCCCGGAGCGCCTGACGGTACTGCGCGATGACGTAGTCCCACACCTCGCGCGCCTTCTCGTCGCTCGCTGCGGACGAGAGAAGCAGGTCGATCGATGATGACGCGAAGCGTTCGGTATTGGTGCGGATGCTGTGGGCCACGTAGGCGATCACGGACGAGAGGTCCTGCATCCTGCGCACCTCGCCAAGGTCGTCGTCGGCCCCCGAGTCCGCCACGTCCGCGGCCAGGAGGGCATGCAGGACCTCCGTCTTGGTGCCCACGCTCGCATAGACCGTCTTCACCGCGACCTCGGCAGACCGCGCGATGTCGGCCACCGTGACACAGGCATAGCCATGCGTGACAAACAGATGGCGCGCCGCTTGCAGGATGTCCTGGCGGGTCTGGATGGCCCCCTGCTCGCGACGCTTGGATCGATAGACCCGGGTCGGCTCTGGCATATCTGCAACCTACCCGACACCGGATATCCTATGTAATCATTGCAGATGCCTTAACTTGAAAATTAGGATCGTGCACACCCGGCCGCGCCGATGTTCACTGCCTTCGGTATCCACGCGCCGCGAAGGAGCAGTTCAGGAGTTCATGCGCTGACCCGCCGTAAGCCCCGGGCGCCAAAACCCGGGTCGGCGAACGACCGTCACCCGGTCCCGGTTCCAGGCGGCTTGAGCAAAGCGGCCGACACAGCGGATTCCTCAACCGTCGAGCGCCGTTCGCGCCCCGGGCTCGAACCGAGTGAGCAGATCTGTACGGATCAGCAGTACGTGCACTTGTCTACGAAAGGTTCTCCACTATGGAAACGGCCGCCCACCACGACTCAATGGCAATCATGGAAACGCGACTCGTCCACGAGACCCACCGGCTGGCCACCGGCCTGCTCGCCGACGCCGCCGGCCGCCCCTCGGTACCTTCCGAGTCACTCGCGCAGTTGCGGGACTTCCTTGTGGTGAACCTGCGCCATCACCACAAGACGGAAGACGAATTGCTGTGGCCGCAGATCGTGGCGGCCGCGCCGGACACAGAGCACGCACTCCACAAGCTCAGCGAGGAACACGAACGTCTGGACAACGCACTCGACCGCCTCGCCGCTGCCGCCGTGACCGGGGCGGAGAGAGCCGGCGATGCCGAAGGGGCAACCAGGCATGGTGACAGCCAGGGCCGGGACAGTATGAACGGTGATGTCCGACCCGCGCTCCGCGAGGCGGCCGTCGAGGTGCGTGACAGCGTGCGCGACCACCTGACCCACGAGGAGCCGGTCCTGTTCCCCGCGTTGCGCGATCACATCACGCCCGCGCAGTGGGAGGAGTTCTCTCAACGGGTGATCGCCACGACGCCGCCCGTGGCCGGGCATTTGATGATCGGATTCCTCGACGAGGTGGGCACACCGGCCGAGGTGGAGTCAATGTTCGTGAACATGCCGCAACCGGTGAGGGCGCTCCTTCCCGCCATGCGGAGCCAAGCGGTCGCCGACCTGCGAGTTCTGCGAGGGACGAGCTCATGACGCACTCCCCTCTCGCGTGGCCCGACGCGGCACACGAGGCGATCAAGGGCGACCTGACCGTCGCGGTCGCCTACCTCACCCCGGCCGGCGGCGCGGTGGTCACCAGCGTGTCCCCGGTAGGAGTCGCAGACCAGGCGACGGGTGAGGTCAGCTTCACCACCTCGCTGGCCTTCCCGAAGAAACTGGAGCGCATCCTGAGCAACCCACGCGTCTCCCTCGCCTACCACACACGCGCGCATGGTTTCGCCACCCACAGCTGCTACATACTCGCCCAGGGCAACGCATCGGTGGACCTGCGGCCCCCGGCACAGCGGCTGGCACAGCTGATGGACGCCTCCGAGCCTTTCCTCGGGAAAACCAAGCGGGGCAAGGTATGGGACTGGCTGCTTCGCGAGTACCACCAGGAGCGCGCCTTCGTCGACATCGGGGTGGAACGAATCGCCACCTGGCCTGATCTTTCGGCTCGTGGACCGGTAACGGTCACCGGGCCCTCCTGGCCACAACCGCCCACCGAACAACAACCACCCAAACACGGCACCACGCCACGGACAGACGTTCCCACGCTCGCCCGACAGATCGCCACCCTCCCGCACCGCCTGCTGGCCTATCAGGGCGCCGACGGCTACCCCGTCATCCTCCCGGTGGAGGTCACCGGACACGACGAGGGCGGGTTGCGCCTCACCGCACCTCCCGGACTACTGCCACCAGGATCACGCCGAGCGGGATTCCTGGCCCACGCATTCCAACCTCAGTGCGTCGGACTGAGCATGCGAACCCTTACCGGCTGGCTGACCGTCACCGATGAAGGCGCCCTCTACGCCCCCCACACGTCCAAGGGCCTGACCGCGCCGCCATACAGGACTGTCGCAACGGTCGCGAGCGGCCTCATGGCCAAGCACGGACTGCGACGCGCCCATCGCAACGGCACGGTCGCCCACCTCCAACACCTCGCCGCCCGCAGCACAGCGGACTGATCCGGTGGGGATGACGCGATCGAACCACCGAGCGCGTGATCTCAGGCGTGAGCCGTTTGCGTCGTCAAATACATCACCCTCAGATACTGGCCGTCGGATGGCCGGCGGAACACGGAACCACCTTCCACGCGCCCCACCACCTGCCGTCGCCCGGCTATGGCGTCAACTCGCCTGGTCATCCGCGTACGTGTATGCCGACACCCCTGCGTGCCCGTCACCGGACAGTCCCTGACTCCCTGTTGCGAGCTTGGACGTGCTGAATGGCCCCGTAACAAGCCGGGCCTTGCCCCGGGGCACCCGCGGCGCGACGGCGCGCCGAGGAATCGCGCAGTTCCCAGTACCCCGAGTCGCCTTCTTCGTGGCCCCGCAATGGGGCTCCCGGCCTCCGGGCCAGGCATGACTGTTGCCCCCATGTCGACGGCATTGTCGTCCATGATCCGGGGGTGGTGTCACCGGGCGCCGGAGGCACCGACAGAAGGCAGATGGAGGCAGGACCGCCGCCCCGTCAGGGACGGCAGGCTCTTCGTAACGTGGATGCCGGCAGACGGTGCCGCAGGGGAGGCCGGGACAGCAACCAGCTGCGAACAGGAGCATCGTGATCGATCTCGGCGACATGGACGTCTACCTCGGGCTGAACGTCGGCAACGGCGAACATCACGGCCACGCCCTGACCCCGACGGGCAAGAAGGTGCTGGACAAGCGGCTGCCCAACAGTGAGCCGAAGCTGCGGTCGATCTTCGACAAGCTCACCGCGAAGCACGGCACCGTCCTTGTCGTGGTCGACCAGCCGGCCTCCATCGGCGCCCCGCCGCCGGCCGTCGCCCGGGACGCCGGCTGCAAGGTGGCCCGGGACGCGGCCATCATCGCCGATGCCGCGCGCACCATGTGTTCAGGTGATCAGGGTGGAGGCTTCGCGCCACATCCTGGTGAGGACCTCGCCCGCGGGCTCGTCGGTGGCTAGGGCAGCGCTCTGGCCGGACCAGTGGTTGGCTGGGTCCACCTCGTTGGTGCCTCGCCGCCATTGGGTGACGAGTTGCAGTTGGTCCGGATACGGTGCAGGGCTTGGTGCACCGGGTTCGCTCCATGCTTTCAGATACGCGGTGGGTGCGGCCCGGGCCAGCCGTCCGGTGTACGCGCGGGTGGTCAGGGTGGCGTCCGGTGCCAGGCCGTTCAGCGCGGCGGCCCATTCCGGAGCGGTTGCGGTCTCGGGGCACCGGAGCAGGGCGGTTCCTACCTGAACCGCACTGGCGCCCAGGGCGAGTGCGGCGGCCACCCCTCGTCCGTCGGCGCCTGCCGCCCGCGGCGACGATGGGCACGCGCAGGTGGTCGGCGAACCAGGGAAGCAGGGCGAATAGCCCGATGTCGGTGTGGTCGGCGTCGTCCTGATCGAAGCTGCCCCGGTGACCGCCCGCTTCCATGCCCTGGGCCACGATCACGTCCGCGCCGGCGTTCTGGGCGGCGAGAGCGTCGTCGAGGGTGGTCGCACAGGCGAACCGAGCGATGCCCGGGGCATGGAGGCGTCGTACGTATTCGGGCCCGAACAGGCCCATGATCGAGGAGACGACGGTCGGGCGGGCGCGGAGCAGGGCTTCACATTGCTCGTCGAACACCGGGGGGGTCCGTCGGGGCGGTTTCGCCAGGAGGACCGAAACGGCTGAGAAATGCCCGGGCATCGTCGGTGCGCCGCCTGTGGTCCTCCGAATTGTTGCTGGGGCGTTCCGGGATCCAGACGTTCAGCTGCAGGGGACCGGAGGACCGGGCGCGGAACTGGTCCACCCACGCCGCGATGCGATCCGGGGTCTCTTGCAGGGCGCCCCGGGCGCCCATTCCCCCGGCCTCCGCCACCGCGACGGCCAGTTCGACAGGGGAAGACCCCGCCATCGGAGCCTGAAGCACCGGCAGTCGCATTCCGAAGCGTTCGCAGAACGCCAGCGCTCGTTCCAGCCCCGTCATGCCATGGTCCTCACCTCGTGGACTGATCGGCCAGACCCGGACCCGGACCCGGACCCTGGCGGCCGGCCGGGATCCGGCTTTCGTCGGACGGAGAGCGGAACTCGCCCTGTTCAGCGCAGCGTTGACGGGAACCCTCGGCGCCCACCCGGCACAGTACCTGCGCAAGCGTTGGGCGCCGGCGCCCACAAGCCCGACGTGGCGCCGCACGCGGAGGACGGCCGCTCAGGCCGTCGCCTGCGCGCCTGTCCCGGTGTCAGTCGTTCGCCAGGGCGGCCAGCAGTTCCCGGCGGGTGGGGCCGGGATCGGGATAGCGGGATGCGCCGACGGCCAGTTCGACGGCCTTCTGCGCCAAGCCGGGTTTCACCAGGGCCTCCTCGGGAGTGGCCAGCAAGCCGCCCACGTCGACGAGGCCGCGCACGATGGCGGGATCCTTCGAGCGGGCGATGTTCAGAGCGACGTCCACATTCCAGTCGTTGTCGTCGGTGCTGTAGGCCTCGCCCCGCATCTCGGCGTCGATCTCAGCCAGACGGTGCCGGTCCCACGCGGTGATGCTCTCCCACACGGGCTCAAGGTTCTTCTGGGTGGCGTCGTCGAGCCGCAGGGCAAGCTCCACCGGATCGTCGGCGCCGACCATGCGCAGCGTGTCCCGCAGGAGCGCGGCATGCCGGAAGCCCATGGTCATACCCGTGCCGAACACGGGATTGATGGAGGCCCAGGCATCGCCGACCGCCACAATCCCCGTGGCCACGGGCAGGTCGTCGACCACGAAGCGACGGTAAGTGCTTTCCAATCCGCCCATCGCGGTCACGCCGGTGATCGGCTCCCCCTCGGCCCAGTGGGCTTCGGTCGGGTACAGCTTCATCGCCCGGTGCCACGCGTCGATGTCGGCCAGGCTGCGCAGTTCCTGGTCGCGGCTGGAGGTCGCGATCGTCACCGACCATGTGCCGGAGTCGGCGGGAACGGTGCCGATAGTGACGCTGTTGTGGTGGCATATGGGCGACGGCGTCGGACGGGGTGTCATGCCGTCGGCCGAGTGGAAGTACCTGGTGTAGTAGCGGAATCCCGCCTCCGCCCGCTCCTCGTGCGGTGTGGCACCGATGCCGGCCAGCATCGCGGCCACCTGCGAGTGGCGGCCGGACGCGTCGATCACGAGGTCAGCCTCCACCTGCTCACCGCCCCGGATCAGTACACCCGTCACGTGCGGGCGCCCCGCGGTGCGGGCCGTCCCGGTGAGCAGTCCGGTGACTTGTGCCTCGCGTCGCACGGTGATGCCGGGAGTCCGCTCCGCCTCGGCCAGCAGGGCCGCCTCCAGCACGGGCCGCCGGGCAGCCACGGTTTCGAAACGGTCGTCGCCCGGCTGCGGGCCGCCGGTCTCTCCCACGTCCCAGGCCCCAGATATCATGTTGAACCGGCTTCCCCCCAGGCCGACGAGGCGCTCCACCGCCGCGGGAAACTCGGCCGCCAGAAGGCGGTAACCGCCCGGCAGAAGCAGGTGGGGCTGCGGAAACTGGCGGACGCCGGGCCGCTTCCAGCCGCTCCATGTCGCCTCGGCCCCGCCCTTCGGCGGGGAGGGATCACGGTCGAGCACCGTGACCCGATGTCCCTCCACGGCCAGCATCATCGCCGTCATCAGGCCCGTCGGGCCGGCGCCCAGCACTAACGTGTGCACCATTGAGCGTTCTCTTTCCTTCCGTCGATCGGTGCCGCCCATGCGGGGCACCAGAGTTGTTGACTTCGCAGACCCGTCGGCTGGTCGCTGCCGCTCATACGGCAGCTACGTCGTATCGACGTGACACAGGAACCGTCGACGTGGCACAGGGACCGTCGACGCGCCGTGTGGACAGCAGCAGTGGACAGTTGCACGGCCCGCTGTGGCCGTCAGCCTTCGCCCACGGCGGTCCAGAACCGTTCCAGCGCGGCGGCCGCGCTGTCGGGGTCCTCCAGCATCCACCAGTGACCCGCTCCTTCGAGACGCTGAGTGCGGGCCTCGAGGCGGGCGGCCATCTCGTCGGAGGCGGCCAGGTCGTCGTAGGGGTCGAGCAGGGCCTGGATCACCAACCCAGGGGCGAAGGGGGCGGACAGTCCTGCCTCCCAGTAGGCGTGCGGGTTGGGCGTCGCCGACCGGTAGAGGTCGAGGATGGAGTCCGCCATGGTGGCGTCGAGCTTCCCGCCCATCGCCGTGGCGTCCTCGGCAGGCACACCGCTGCCGGTGAGCCCCACCGCGGGGCTTTTCGGGCTTCCCGGGGCGGCCTCGACCACGGCCTTCGCCCACTGCTCCCCCGCTCCCAGCGTCCGCCAGAGCTGAGCCTGGTCATGCCAGACGTAGTCAGGGTGGAGTACGCCTGCCACGTCTATGGCCCAACTCCGCACAGCAACAGAAGAGTTCGTGGCCACCCCCGCCACAAGCACGGCGCCCCAGTCGTGCCCGACCAGGTCGACCGGTCCGTCGATCTCTCGCAGCTCCCGCTCCAGCCACCGGACGTACTCGTCCATGGTCGCGCCGAACCCGGCGGGACGCGGCATGCCGAACCCGGGCAGGTCCAGGGCTGCCGAGTCGGCCGAGAGGCGGGCCCGGAGCCGATCCCACACCTGGCCGGTTTCGGGCACACCATGAATGAACACCGCGGTCATATAGCTACCTTTGCGTGAGAGGTTGAGTGATCCCATACGGATCGGCTCTGCCCATCCGCGGACGGATCCGCGTGCCGGTCGGCCGGGCCAGGCACGCGAAGTGTCCGGCCGGACGGTCCCCGCCGCCATCGTTGACACAACGGCGACGGCCCCCAACCGGTTCACTCGGGGAACGCTCCGCTTTCTGTCAACCTCTTGCGCCAAGTGCCGTCTGTACGTGCTGAAGGGCAGACCGAGCCACTGAAGCTGCCCCTTGATCGTGGACACCTGGAGACTGGTATCTGAGGTTCCAGAGGAAGCAGTGCCAGGTGGGAAGCCAGTACACGAATCGGTACTCGGACGAGTACAAGCGGGACGCGATCGAGCTCGTGCGGTCGTCGGGCCGGACGGTGACTGCGGTCGCCCGCGAGTTGGGGATCAGCTCGGAGTCCCTGCGGGGCTGGGTGAAGAAGGCCCGCGCCGCCCAGGACAACGGATCGGAACCCGGCGCGGTTCGGGCCGCCGACGACCGGGACGAGGAACTGAAGCGGCTGCGGAAGCTGACCGCCGAGCAGGCGAAAACGATCGAGATCCTGAAAAAGCGATCGCCTTCTTCGCGAGGGAGAGCGACCGGTGAGCCTGGTCTGCCGGTTCATCCACGCGGAGAAGGCCAATTACGCGATCACGCCGCTGTGCAAGGCGATGAAGACCGCCCGGTCCACGTACTACGCCTGGGTCGCCGGAGCCGGGGCCCGTGAAGCGCGGCGACGGGCCGATGTGGCCCTGGCCCACGAGATCACGGTTATCCACATCGCCTCCCGGCGGAACTACGGTGTCCCGCGCGTCACCGCCCAACTGCGCCGTCAGGGCCAGGTGGTCAACCACAAACGGGTGGAGCGGGTCATGCGGGAGCACGGCATCGCCGGCAACAGCCGCCGCACCGGACGCCGCACCCTGACCAAGGCCGACCCAGCGGCGGCCCCGTCGCCGGACCTGATCGGCCGGGACTTCACCGCCGGCCGCCCCGGCACGAAGGTCGTCGGGGACATCACGTACATCCCGACCGCCGAGGGGTGGCTCTACCTCGCCTCGTGGCTGGACCTGGCCACCCGGGAAGTGATCGGCTACTCGATGGCCGACCACCACCACGCCGAACTTGTCGTCGACGCCCTCGACATGGCCGCCGCGCTGGGCCGCCTGGAGCCTGGCTGCGTGATCCACAGCGACCGCGGATCCGAATACACCTCAGGTCAACTCCGGCTCAAAATAGCCGAGTTGGGGTACCGGCAGAGCATGGGAAGAACCGGGAGCTGCTTCGACAACGCCGCCGCGGAAAGCTTCTGGGCCGTACTCAAAGAAGAGATCGGCACCCGCTTCTGGCCCGACCGGGCCACCGCCCGCGCCAGCATCTTCGACTTCGTCGAGACCTTCTACAACCAACGCCGCCTGCGCAAACACATCCACTGGGGCTACCTCACGCCCCACGAGACGCGCCTGCGCTACCAACAGGGTCAGACCCTCGCGGCATAACAGAACCGTGTCCAAGATCACGGGGAAACTTCAACACCTTCGACGGCACCCGGCGAGCCTGCACCGAACTCAGCGCCTTCCTGGAGATCCACGCCCCCGACGGCGGTCACGACCCAAGGCTCCTTCGGCCGCACCACGTCCACGACTTCGCCGCCGACCAACGACTCCGCGAACTGGACGGACTGCCGTCCCTGGGAGTGAAAGGCCTGCACGGCAAACCGTCCATCGTGACCGCCTACACCCGCCAGATGGTCTTCACCCGCACCCGGCGAATCCTCCTGGAAGCCCTGGAATCCGGCGAAGCCGAACGGCTCGGCCTCAACCGGGGTTTCGTCACCGCCATGCCCTCTCCGGGCAAGATCGTCACCCGGATACGGACCCCCTTCTCCGACGAAGTCGCCCGAGCACTCGCCGCAGAGACGAACCAGCAGACGCTCGCCGCCTGCCACGACCCGGCCGACCGCGGACTCCGAGACGCCTGGGAGACCATCATCGTCACCGGGCGGCGCTGCAGCGAGGTGATCAAACTGCGTCTGGACTGCCTGAGCCGCTACGGCGGGCTCCCCATGCTCTGGCACGACCAGACGAAGGTCGGCAACTACGACGCCGCGATCCGCATCCCTGAACAGCTCCACCAGCGGCTGGAAGCCCGACAGCGCAAGACTCTGGCGTTGTTCGCCACGCGCCACAACCGCCCGCCGACCCCGGAGGAACGCGCCCATCTGCCGCTGTTTCCCAGCAACCAGCGCAACAGCGACAGCCGTCGGCCCCTGTCCTACCAGTGGTTCCACCGGGGCTTCAAAGCATGGATCAACAGTCTCGACATCGGCCGGTGGGTGCCCCACCAAGCCCGGCACTCTCTGGCCACCAGCCTGCTGCGAGCCGGAGCGAGCCTGACCCACATCCGCCGCTACCTCGGTCAGGTCTCCGAGCGCATGGCCGAGCACTACGTCCACCTCGCCCAGTCCGACCTGGAGAGCGTGCTCCAGCACGTCTGGTTGGCCGGCCCCGGCGCCGCCAACCCCGGCGAAGTTCTCACGGACGACCTCACCCCACTCACCCGAGAGCACGCCATGGCCCTCGCAATCGACCTTGGTCGCCGCAGCACCCCCGCCGAGGGCGGCTTCTGCACCTTCCAGCCCGTCGTACACGGCGGCGACTGCCCCTGGAATCTCGACTGCCACAACTGCGACAAGTTCGTCCTGTCCGGCGCCGACCTGCTCTATTGGCGTCGCAAGCGTGAGCAGTGGCGGCTGCTGGCCGAGGGTGCCCCGGACGACGCCACCGCCGACTACCTCCACCGCTACTTCGAGCCGACCGCCCGCGCCATCGACGGCCTGGAGAAGGCCTTGGCCGGACTTGGCCCTCTTGACGACGCCCTCGCCCTGGACCTGCTCAAACCCCAGGACTACTTCCACCGCGTCTGGTCCACTGCCTTCCGCGCCGCCGACCTCGCCGACGCGGGCACCGAGGAGGAGAGCGAGTACGGCGATACGTGCACAGCCGAGGACACCGACCGCGAACAGGACGTCGCATGAACGCCGTTCCCGAACCCCGCACTGCCGCTGCCCTGGCAGCTCGCCGCGGCAAAACTGACATGGCCCTCCTGCGGGTCCGCGAGTCCATCGCCCGGCTCCAACGGGAGAAGACCCAGGTCAGCGTCGCTGCAGTCGCCCGGCGGGCGAACGTCTCGCGCACCTTCCTCTATGCCAACCCCGAGACCCGGGCCGCCGTCGCCACAGCGATGGCCGGGGCAGGTGACCGCCGGACCCACATGCTCACCGCACAGGACGACGAGCGCGAGGCAACCTGGCGCGAGCGCGCACTGAACGCCGAAGAAGCGCTCAAGGCAGCCCGGACCGAGATCCTCACCCAACACACCCGCATCGGCGAACTCCTCGGCCAGATAAGGGACTTGCAAGCCGAATGGTCCGAAGAGGCCATCCAGCGGATCACCACCGAGAACACCACCCTCAAACAACGGGTCCGCCAGCTGGCCGCCAACAACCGCACCCTCGACGAGCGGCTCAAAGCCGCCCGATCCAACCTCCGCTTCCAGGACCGACGCGTCGCCGATCTCGAAGCCCAGATCACCAATCCCACACAGGGAGTTCAGCAGTGAGGCGATAGTTCCGGGAAACGCGCCTGACGGCACGACTCGGTTCGGAGAGTCCGGCCGCCTACAGCGGCCGGACCCCCGAGCTGCCACCACGGGGCGTCGACGGATTGTTGACGGTGACAGCGGCGCTCGGCCAGCCTCAGGCCGAGGCTGCGGCGACGCAGAACTCGTTGCCCTCCGGGTCGGCCATCACAACGTGGCGCCCGTCGAACTCCTGCCGGACGGTTCCGCCCGCCTTCACCAGCCGCTCAGACTCCGCCTTGATCCGCGCCCGCCGCTCACCGGCACTGCCGTGTCCCGGCACCCGAACGTCGATATGAAGCCGGTTCTTCGCCGTCTTCGGTTCGGGGACCTTGAGGATGGAGAGGCGAGGGCCGGCGCCGTCCGGATCGCAGAGCCACGCCCCGTCGTCCTCGGAGTCGTCCTCCGGCAGGTCAAACTGCGCGAGCCACTCCTCGCGGGTCTTGAAGGGAACAGGCGGCGGCTCGTCGATATAGCCCAGTGCCGTCTTCCAGAAATCGGCGAGGAGTTGTGCGTTCGCGCAATCGAGGGTCAGATCGATTTTGGCTGCCATGACAGGACCGTACTGCACACCTCTGACAGCTACCGCCGTCACCAGTGCTCGCGATCACTCGGGGAACGTTGACCGACCGTCGTGGACATGTAGTCTATGAATCGTCGCAGTTCAGAGTCGGTTCACGAGCTCCTGCGGTCGGTAAAGCAGGCTGGCATACCAATGCTCAGCAGAGCCGTGATCGTTACTTTGCACGCCTGTGCCGCAGGGCGACGCAGCGCGGTGAGGGCTTCCTCGAGGTCGAGCTGTTCGGTGCCGTCGGGGCTTTCGCAGTTGTAGTCGTGGATGACGGTGGTGAAGGCGCGGGTGCCGACGCCGGGCCGCTGGACGCGCCAGCCCTGAACGGGTCCGGCCGGGGCCGGCGGGCGCTGCGCCTCGGGTCAGTGTGCCCTGGTCGGTACGGCGTCGTAGGAGGAGCCGTCGACGGGGCGGACCTGGTCGGCGGGGAGCCAGACGACGTGCTCCGCGGGTTCGGTGGTGCCGTTCTTTGTGGCCCACAGGGCGAGGCCGACGCAGTGGGTCCACGGTCCCCGCCGGGTCTGCTCGCGTTCGTGGAGGCGGCCGCGCAGTTCCTGGCCGTCGAGAAGGACGACGGTGATCGGCGGTAGCTCCGGGTTGGATATATCGGTCACAGTGCGAGGGGTGTCGCGCCTGGTCGGGGTGCTCAGGGCTGCCGTGCGGCCAGGAGTTCCTCCACGGGCAGGCTCTTGCCGCGGTTGAGGACGATGTCGGTCAGGCGCTGGTTCAGCCAGGCGTCTTCCAGTTCTTGGCCACGGGAGATGAGCCAGTCCCGGTAGAGGGGTGGCATCGCCTCGCGGATGGCGGGCAGGCCTCGGTCAACGAGCTGCCCGATCTCCAGCAGCTGGTCTGCGAGTTGTTTCCCGAGGTCGATGTCCTCACCCGTCGCGGTGCGGGCGTAGAAGTCGTCGCGGGTGGCCAGGTCGTGCAGGGCGCCTTGCAGGAGCTTGGCCAGTTCGCCGTCGACGTCGACCTTGCCGGTGTCGACGGCCGTCTCGATCCAGTCCAGCGTCGCCGGATGTTCCTGTGAGCCAGCTGCTGCTCCTGCGGTTCTCGCGCTCGCTGCTGCCGCTGCCTGCTCGGGACCTGCGGCGGCTGAGCGCC
Organism: Streptomyces sp. NPDC050704; assembly: GCF_040654355.1. Taxonomy (NCBI): domain Bacteria; kingdom Bacillati; phylum Actinomycetota; class Actinomycetes; order Kitasatosporales; family Streptomycetaceae; genus Streptomyces; species Streptomyces sp. NPDC050704. The sequence goes on from NZ_JBFAHW010000037.1 coordinate 12,473, forward strand.
CTGCGCATCCCGGGCGAGAAGGGTATTGGTGCGCTGTCGTCGCAGTTCCTGCTGCAGCTCGCCCAGCGTATGGACGAACTCAGCCCGGCCGACACCGCCCGCCTGTCCACCCTCACCCTCGACGTGCTCACCACAGCCCTGGCCGACGCCCTGGACACATCAAGCGCGGTGCAGCCCCACACCAGGCGGCGCGCGCTGATGACCCAGATCCACGCCTTCGTCCAGGACATCCTCGGCGACCCGAACCTGAGCCCGGACACGATCGCCGCGGCCCACCACATCTCCCTGCGCTACCTGCACAAGCTCTTCCAACACGAAGGGCGCACCGTCGCCGGCTGGATCCGCGAGCGCCGCCTGGAGCGGTGCCGACGCGGCCTCGCCGACCCGCAGATGGCCACCCGTCCCATCCGCGCGATCGCCGCCCGGTGGGGCTTCGCCCGCCCCGCGCACTTCAGCCAGGCCTTCCGCAGCGCCTACGGGATCTCGCCGCGCGACTTCCGCCGGCAGTGCGCAAGAGTGCGCAGAGACTAAAGGCCTGTGCGCTCACTCGTAATGACCGGCCAGGCAGGTGCGTGCACTCTCGCTTGAGAAGGGACACGACAGACACCAACGAACGGGGAACCGCCATGGCGAAGCGAAAGGGAATGACGAGGGCCATCCAGGCCATGGTCCTCACCCTCGCAGCACTGACGAGTACGGCTGCCCCATCGGCGAACGCTGCAGCCGCTGAAGCAGCCCCGACAGCCATACCCGAGTTCTGGGCGAACGGCGAGGTCACCGGTCATAGGTACATCGACTTCGACCTCTTCGTCGATCAGGAACCTCACCAAGACCTTGCCAACGCAACGGCCTACGCCAACAACAGTTGTCCCAGTGGACGGTTCTGCCTTGTGCAGCGTGACCCGTACGGCTGGGGTGGCTTTTCCGTATGGAAGATCTCCGGATGCGACACGTTCGTGGTGACCGGAGCCCTCGACACGTTCCGTGCCAACAACCGCAACTCACGACAGGTGCATTTCTACAACGCGAACCGCCAATGGATCGGCGTAGTAGGCGCAGGTGTGAAGACACCGGTCACCTGGAACCCGATCTACTACTTTGCGACCTGCCGATAGGCTTCCAAGGTGATCAGCCGCGTCCGGCCGGCCCGTCTGCTCAAGATCCGGTCGTGCGCCTCGCGGTCCTCTACGATCGCAGGGTGGGGATGCCGAGAGCTTCCAGAACAGCCCGCATCACGTCACGCACGGCGCTTGAGGAACAGCCCCTTCGGGGGTGTTGTAGGAACCCTCCATACTGATCCACTGGCCCTTTCGTCTCACTCATGTCTCTCACCAAATCGGCGGTGAGATGCGGATTTTGGGCCTCTGACCTGGTCTTCCATGCTCCCTGTTGACCCTACGTGCTGGGGTGGTCGTGTTACATACCCCACACGTCGAACCGCCTCTGTTGTACGAACTCTCCTTGGCCCGACGAGGTCGGATAGGCCAGGATCGGACCTCATGGACCTGCTGAACACGCTGGTGGACAAGGGGCTTCGGCGCGAGCTGCCGACCCGCGACGAGGCCTTGGCCGTGCTGGCCACCTCCGACGACGAACTCCTCGATGTGGTGGCCGCGGCCGGCAAGGTACGGCGGCAGTGGTTCGGCCGACGGGTGAAACTCAACTATCTGGTCAACCTGAAGTCGGGCCTGTGCCCCGAGGACTGCTCGTACTGCTCCCAGCGGCTCGGCTCCAAGGCCGGGATTCTCAAGTACACCTGGCTCAAGCCGGACCAGGCCTCCGAGGCGGCGGCCGCCGGGCTCGCGGGCGGCGCCAAGCGGGTCTGCCTGGTGGCGAGCGGGCGCGGTCCGACCGACCGTGACGTGGACCGGGTCTCGGACACCATCAAGGCGATCAAGGACCAGAACGAGGGCGTCGAGGTGTGCGCCTGCCTCGGGCTGCTCTCCGACGGCCAGGCCGAGCGGCTGCGCGAGGCCGGCGCGGACGCCTACAACCACAACCTCAACACCTCCGAGGGGACGTACGGGGACATCACGACCACCCACACGTACGCCGACCGGGTGGACACGGTCCAGAAGGCGCACGCGGCGGGCCTGTCCGCCTGCTCGGGCCTGATCGCGGGCATGGGCGAGAGCGACGAGGACCTGGTCGACGTCGTGTACGCACTGCGCGAGCTGGACCCGGACTCGATCCCGGTCAACTTCCTGATCCCCTTCGAGGGCACCCCGCTCGCCAAGGAGTGGAACCTCACCCCGCAGCGCTGTCTGCGCATCCTCGCCATGGTCCGGTTCGTCTGCCCGGACGCCGAGGTGCGGATCGCGGGCGGCCGCGAGGTCCATCTGCGCACGATGCAGCCGCTCGCGCTGCACCTCGCCAACTCGATCTTCCTCGGCGACTACCTCACGAGCGAGGGCCAGGCGGGCAAGGCCGACCTGGACATGATCGCGGACGCCGGATTCGAGGTGGAGCGCACGGAGCAGGTGACGCTGCCGGAGCACCGGGTCACCGCGGGCGGTTGCGGCTCGCACGAGGGCGGCGGCGCCTGCGGATCCGCTCCCGCGCCCCAGCCCAACGAAGCGCGTACGGATCTGGTCGCGGTACGCCGTCGGGGTGCCGGAACGGATCTCGCCCCCAATGCCTGACCTGCCCGGGCCCGGACTGCCGCTGCGCGAGCTGCTCGATCTCGACCGACGGCACGTCTGGCACCCGTACGGGCCGATGCCCGGCCGGCAGGAGCCGCTCGTCGTGGAGTCGGCGAGCGGGGTGCGACTGCGCCTGGCCGACGGCTCGGACGAGCTCATCGACGGCATGTCGTCCTGGTGGTCGGCGATCCACGGCTACAACCACCCGGTGCTCAACGAGGCGGCTCGCGACCAGCTCGGCCGGATGAGCCACGTGATGTTCGGCGGGCTCACGCACGAGCCCGCCGTCCGGCTGGCGAAACGCCTTGTCGACATGTCGCCCGAGGGCCTGGAACATGTCTTCCTCGCGGACTCCGGCTCGGTCTCGGTCGAGGTCGCGGTCAAGATGTGCCTCCAGCACTGGCGTTCGCTCGGCCGCCCGCGCAAGCAGCGCCTGCTGACCTGGCGCGGCGGCTACCACGGCGACACCTGGCAGCCCATGTCGGTGTGCGATCCCGAGGGCGGGATGCACGAGCTGTGGCAGGGCGTCCTGCCTCGGCAGGTCTTCGCGGACGCGCCTCCGGCCGAGTACGAGGAGTCGTACGCCGACCACCTGCGCTCGCTGATCGAGCGCCACGCCGACGAGCTGGCCGCGGTGATCGTGGAGCCGGTGGTGCAGGGCGCGGGCGGGATGCGGTTCCACTCCCCCGCCTATCTGCGGGTGCTGCGCGAGGCGTGCGACGCCCACGACGTGCTGCTCGTGTTCGACGAGATCGCGACCGGCTTCGGGCGCACGGGGACACTGTTCGCGGCGGAGCACGCCGGCGTCACGCCGGATGTGATGTGCGTGGGCAAGGCACTGACCGGCGGATACATGACGATGGCGGCCACGCTGTGCACGGCACGGGTCGCGGACGGAATCTCGCGGGGCGAGGTCCCGGTGCTGGCCCACGGCCCGACCTTCATGGGCAATCCGCTCGCCGCCGCCGTGGCCTGTGCCTCGATCGACCTCCTCCTCGGCCAGGACTGGCAGACCGAGGTCAAACGCATCGGGACGGGGCTGCGGGACGGGCTGGCGCCTGCCGCGGAACTGCCGGGCGTCCGGGACGTACGCGTGCTCGGTGCCATCGGGGTCGTGCAGCTGGACCACGAGGTCGACATGGCGGCGGCGACCCGGGCCGCGGTGCGCGAGGGCGTGTGGCTGCGCCCGTTCCGCGACCTCGTGTACACGATGCCGCCGTACGTCACCGGGGACACGGACGTCGCCCGGATCACGGCCGCGGTGTGCGCCGCGGCCCGGGAGGGATGACATGCCGGTACTGGTGATCACGGGGACGGGCACGGAGGTCGGCAAGACCGTGACGACCGCCGCCGTCGCCGCGGCGGCCCTCGCGGCCGGACGGTCCGTGGCCGTGCTCAAACCGGCCCAGACCGGTGTGCTGCCCGGCGAGTGCGGGGACGCGGACGAGGTGGCGCGGCTCGCGGGCCCGGTGACCACGGTCGAACTCGCCCGCTACCCCGAGCCGTTGGCACCCGCCACGGCCGCCCGACGGGCCGGTCTCGCGCCGGTTCGGCCGAGTGAAGTGGCCGAGGCGACGGCCAAGTTGGCGACTGAGTACGACCTCGTGCTGGTCGAGGGAGCGGGCGGCCTGCTCGTCCGGTTCGACGACGAGGGCGGCACGCTCGCGGACGCGGCACGACTGCTGGACGCCCCGGTCCTGGTGGTCGCTTCGGCAAGCCTGGGCACACTGAACACAACAGAACTGACGGCTCGTGAACTACGGCGCCAAGACCTGGACTTGATCGGCGTCGTCATCGGCAGCTGGCCCGACAACGCGGACCTGGCGTCCCGCTGCAACCTCGCGGACCTGCCGGTATCGGCCGGCGCTCCCCTGCTCGGCGCCCTGCCAGCCGGGGCCGGCACATACCCGGCCCCCGACTTCCGCGCACGCGCGGCAAGTTGGCTGTCTCCCCAACTGGGCGGCACCTGGAACGCCGCCGCGTTCGTTTCAGCCCAGGCCCACTGAACGCGCCCCTCAAGGGGCGCGGGGAACTGCGCGCCCAGCCACAACCAACCCGCAGTCGAAGAACCACACCAGCCGGCCTCCCCCTCACCGCTCCCCCAACAACCGCACCAACTCGATCCGCGACCGAATACCCAACCGCGCGAACACCCCCCGCAGATGGTGGTCGATGGTCCGCGGACTGAGCAGCAACCGCGACGCGATCTCCCGGTTCGTGGCACCCTCCGCAGCCATCCGGGCCACCATGAGCTGCTGCGCGGTGAGCCGCCCGGCGAGGTCGCCCGCGCCACGCTCGGGCGCACCCGTATCCCCCAAGGCACGCAATTCCGCCCGCGCCTGTGCCGCACACTGCGGCGCGCCGAAGTGCTCGAACGCCTCCAGCGCGCTGTGCAGCCGGTCACGGGCCTCCGTACGATGCCGCAGCCGGCGCAGCGCACCGCCGAACAGCAGCTCCGTACGGGCGCGTTCGAAGTCGCGGGTGCCGCCTGCGTGCAGGTCGAGGGCGGTGCGGTAGTGCTCGACGGCCTCGGCACCGGTGGCCAGCAGGGCGCGGCAACGGGCGCTGAGGGCAAGGTCGTCGGGGCTGCGGACGATGCGGGCCCAGTGGTCGTAGTCGGCGTGGGCGGCCCGTGCGACCCGGGTGTCGCCGCCGGTGCGGACGGCGGCCTCCACGTAGTGCGGGGTCGCGAGGTGGCGTACGGCCCGGTGGCCGTGCCCGGGGCCGAAGCCGGCCAGGGCGCGCAGCCGGGACGCGGAGGCCGCGTACCGGCCCGTGCTGAGGTCGAGGAAGGCGAGCGCCCACAGGGCGAGGGCGGCGGGCAGGCCGAGTCCGCGCGCCAGGGCGTAGGTACGGGCCGCCTCGGCGCGCTCCCGGCAGACGTCCTCGTCGCCGGTGACGGCCGCGAACATGGCGAGGGCCGCCTGGAGATGGCAGGCCCCGTTGTCCTGCCCGGTGGTGTACGCCTGCCGCAGGGCGTCCAGCGTGGCGGCTCCGGCGGCGCGTGGGCGCCCCGTCCAGAACTCGGCGTACGCCCGGAACTCCATGGCCTGTGGCACGGTCGCGGCCTCACCCCTGGCCCGGGCGGAGGCGGCGGCCCGTACGGCGGCGGACCCGGCGCGGGTGTGGTCGCCGAGCAGCAGCGCGGCGATCGAGGAGTGGATCAGCAGGGTGGGGTCGCCGCCGGGCCCGCAGCGCCCGGCGGCCGCTTCGAGCAGGTCCCGGGCGTCCGCGTACCGTCCCTCGAACGCGGCGGTCAGTCCGCCGAGCGTGCCCGGCGGCACGATCCCGAACCGGTCGGCGACGGCCGCGGCCTCCCGGCACCGACGCAGGTCGCCGGTGTAGATGGCGGCTTCGGTGGCACGTGCCAGCAGGTGCGCGGCGGCGTCGGGAGCGGCGGTGACCGCACCGTACGCGGCGGCCCGCGCGCCCCGGCCTCCGCCCGCGCTCTCGATCAGCGCGCCGCCGACGGTACGCTCGCACGCCGCCGGATCCGCCCGCTCGCCCGGCCCGACGCCGCGCGCCCCGCCACCCGGCGCCCGCTCCCTCGGCTCCGCTCCGCGCGCCGCCTCTCCGAGCAGCGCGTCGAACGCCTCCGTCGCGTTCCCCGCGCGTAGAGCGAGCAGACCGCTCAGCCCGTCGGTGTCTCCGTGGGCGGCGAGGCGGCGGGCCCGGTCGCCGTCGCCCGAGCGCCAGGCGTCGGCGGCGGCCCGGGCCAGCAGGCGGGGGCGTTCGCGTGGATCGGGGGTCAGTGCGGCGGCCCGTTCGACGAGCGTGCAGGCCAGCGTGTGCTCAGCGGCGGCGCGCGCTTCCTGCGCCGATGCGCGGAGTTCCGCCGCGAGGCGCCGGCTGGGGCCGAGTGCGGCGGCGGCCCGGTGCCAGCACCGCCGGGGCGCCTCGCCCTCGTCGCGCAGGACCCGGGCGAGGAGCCGATGGGCCTCGCGCCGGTCCACGGCGGACGCGCTCTCGTAGGCCGCGATACGGGTCCAGGGGTCGCGGAACACGACCCCGGCGGACGTCGGATGGGCGAGCCCGGCCGCCTCGGCCTCGTCGAGGGGCCCGGTGTCCAGTCGCGCCGCGGCCACGGCCCGCGGAAAGGCGTGGGTGTCGACCGGGTGCTGGTCGGCCGCGGCGATGAGCAGGAGGCGCCGGGTGTCCGGCGCGAGGGTCCGGATCTCCCGCCGGTGGGACCGCAGCAGTGCGGGAGCCGCGGCGGTGGGCTCCGCGGGCAGCGGTTCGAGTCCGGCCAGCTGGTGCTCACTGAGTACGGCGGCGAGTTCCGCGGCCGCGAGCGGATCGCCGTGTACTGCACGCAGCACTCGCACCCGGACGCCTTCGGAAAGTGGGGTTTCCGTGTACGTCCGGGTCGCACCGCCCGGTCTTTCCGGGGCGTTCGTCAGGGGCGGTGGCGAATGCTGCGGGAGAGGCGGGGGATTCACCGAGGTCACCACACCTCTCAGGTTACTGGCGAGTTAAGTGGTGCGTAAAGACCGGCGATTTCGCCGATGCGGCGCGCGGGGATCCCACCTGACACTCCTGGCGAACCCACCCCCACCGGGAGGCATCATGGCCCGCCGCACCCGCATTGCCGGCACGGTCCTCGCGACGGCTCTCGCGTCGCTCTGTCTGCCCCTGTTCACCTCCACCGCCGAGGCCGCGACCCGCAACCCCGTCGTCTTCGTGCACGGCCTGAGCAGTTCGTCGAGCAGTTGGGACGACTGGATCGCCGACTTCAAGGCCGACGGCTACCAGGCGTCCGAGCTCTTCTCCTGGTCCTACGACTGGGGCCAGTCGAACGCCACGACCGCCCAGCAGCTGTCCGCCAAGATCCAGAGCGTGCTCTCCCAGACCGGCGCGTCCAAGGTCGACCTGGTCGTGCACTCCATGGGCGCGCTGAACTCCCGCTACTACCTGAAGAACCTCGGCGGGACCGCGCACGTCGACGACTTCGCCTCCGCGGCCGGCGTGCACCACGGCACCACGACCGCAGGCTGGTGCGGCTGGCTGTATACGTCCTGCAGGGAGATGAACACCGGCAGCGCCTTCCTCACCTCGCTCAATTCGGGCGACGAGACACCGGGCAGCGTCTCCTACGCCAGTTACTGGTCGAACTGCGACGACGCCCTGACCCCCGACACCACCGCCATCCTCAACGGCGCCACCAACGTCGAGGTCGGGTGCGTCTCGCACAACGAGATGAACAACGACCACGGCGTCTACGAGCGGGTACGCGACTTCATCGCCTGACGTACGGGCTTCGGCGCCCGGCACCCCACGATCCCGTCCTGTGGTCCCTGCGCGGCGGGGACCACAGGGCGACCCGGCGAAAGGGCCCTGGGCACGGGACGGGTGAGCGGGCGCGTCCTGGGGGACAATCGCGGTAGACCCAGACCCCCAGGGGAGGTCTCCCATGCGACCGCGCGGCTCCGGAACCACCAAGACCGGCAGCAGGCCCAAGGCCGCCGTGCACCACCCGGTGTTCGCCCGCTTCTACGCCAGGCTCAGCGTCGCCGCCGAGCCCGCGCTCGGTGTCCATCGCGACGAGCTGCTCGCCGGGCTCGCCGGGCGGGTCATCGAGATCGGCGCGGGCAACGGGCTGAACTTCGCCCACTATCCGAGCACGGTCTCGGAGGTCGTCGCCATCGAACCCGAGCGCAGCCTGCGGCAGTTGGCGGTGACCGCGGCCCTGCGCTCCGACGTGCCGGTCGACGTGGTGCCGGGGGTCGCGGAGGCGCTGCCGGTCAAGAGCGAGGCGTTCGACGCGGCCGTGGTCTCCCTGGTGCTGTGCAGCGTACGAGACGTGCCGCGGGCCCTCGCCGAGATCCGCCGGGTGCTGCGCCCCGGTGGCGAACTCCGGTTCTTCGAGCACGGGAAGGGCGGCGGCCGCGTGATGGTCCGCGGCCAGCGCGTGCTGGACCGCACCGTGTGGCCGCTGCTCTTCGGCGGCTGCCACGTGAGCCGGCACACCGTCGGGGCGATCCGGGAAGCCGGGTACGAACTGGGCCCGTACCGGCGATTGCTGGTGCCCGAGAAGGGGCCGCGGATGCCGAGTTCGTACTGTGTGCTCGGCACCGCGCGGCGCCCCGATGCCGAGAGCGCCGAGGGTGCCGGGAGTTAGGGACTCGCCCCGGTAGCGGGCGTCACAGACTCCACGAACGCAGTTCGCCAGCGATGTCGTCGAGCGTCGCCGAACCGGTTTTGACCAGCCGTGCGAGTTCGCGGACCTGCTCGGGTGAGGTGACGACCTTCAGGCCGCTGGCGACTAGGTAGCCGTACGCGACGGCCATGGCGAACATCGCGTTGGAGCGTTCGAGCGCCGGGACGTGCAGCAGGACCTGGAGCAGCGCGGCGGCGCGGGTGTGCGGGGTGTCGTAGACGGGGATGCCGAATATCTCCGCCTCGTGCCGGCTGACGGCGGCGACGAGGGCTCCCCAGTCGGTGACTTGGGGGTCTCCCGGAGTCTTCTGTTCGGCGACCATGAGGAGCCAGGCGAGGTCGACTGTGACGTTCAAGGGTTCAGCGACGACCTTCTCGCTCCGCGCCGAACTCCTCGGCGAAGACGGACTCGTACTGCTTCATGAAGTCGGCGGCGGCCTCCACGAAGGTGTGGCCCGCTTCCCCGGTGTCCTGTCTGACCAGCTCCTCGATGTAGCGGTTGACGCTCATCCCGCGGGCCAGGGCCCGTTCGCGCGCGGCCCGGGCGGTGCCCTCGTCCACGCGCACGTTCAACTGGGTCTTCGGCATACCTCGACGCTAGCGCCGAACTGCTAGCGGTGGCAAGAGGGGCCGGGCATCGAGCGGCTGCCGGTCGACCACCTAAGGGTGCCCCTTACACGGAACTCGGGGTCACCGACCTGCGACGGAGACCACCCGACACTTCGGGGGGATACCGAGTGTGCCCTCCATCACACTAGGCTCGCCCGCGGACACCGAAGTCCCACCTAGGAGGCGGCCTTGTCCACAGCAGCTGCGGAGCACGCCCTCGGGCGCACGGACGCGGAGCGGGTGGCCGCCCGCGCCCGTGCTCTGACGAAGGCCTACGGCTCGGGCGAGACGACCGTGCTCGCCCTCGACTCGGTCGACGTGGACATCGCGCGCGGCCGTTTCACGGCGGTCATGGGGCCTTCGGGCTCGGGAAAGTCCACGCTGATGCACTGTCTGGCGGGGCTCGACACCGTCTCGGCCGGACAGGTCTGGCTGGGCGACACCGAGATCACCGGTCTGAAGGACCGCGAGCTGACCCAGCTGCGCCGGGACCGGATCGGCTTCATGTTCCAGTCGTTCAACCTGATCCCGACGCTGAACGCGGCCGAGAACATCACGCTGCCCATGGACATCGCCGGTCAGAAGCCGGACGAGAAGTGGCTGAACCAGGTGATCGACACCCTCGGGCTGCGCGACCGCCTCAAGCACCGGCCCTCCCAGCTGTCCGGCGGCCAGCAGCAGCGCGTCGCCTGCGCCCGTGCGCTGGCCTCGCGCCCCGAGCTGATCTTCGCGGACGAGCCGACGGGCAACCTCGACTCGCGGGCGGGCCTCGAAGTCCTCGGGTTCCTGCGGGAGGCGGTCGACGACCTGGGGCAGACCGTCGTCATGGTCACGCACGATCCGGGCGCGGCCGCCCACGCCGACCTGGTGCTCTTCCTCGGCGACGGGCGGATCGTGGACGAGATGGCCCGGCCCTCGGCGGAGGCCGTCCTGGAACGCATGAAGAGGTTCGACACGATCCGCGGGACGTTCGAGGGCGACGGCGGCCCCGGCGCCGGCAAGAACGCCGACATGAACAAGGACGACGCAGACGGCGTGACCCAGGACGACGCGACCAAGGACTGACCAAGGACTAGGGACTCAAGGACTAGGGACTGAGGCTTCCGTGCTGAAGGCGACACTCCGGAGTTTCCTCGCGCACAAGGGCCGGCTGCTGCTCTCGGCGCTGGCCGTCATCCTGTCCGTGGCGTTCGTCGCGGGCAGCCTGATCTTCTCGGACACGGTCTCCCGCACCTTCGACCGGCTCTTCGCGTCCACGTCGGCCGACGTGACGGTGAGCCCGAAGGAGGATCTCAAGTCGCAGATCCCCTCCGGGGCCATCCAGACCGTGCCCACCAGCCTCGTGGACCGCATCGCGGACATCGACGGGGTCGCCCTCGCGCGTCCTGACGTGTCCGTCGAGAACATCACCGTCGTCGACAGCGACAACGAGTCGGTGGGCCCGACCACGGGTGCGCCCACCATCGCCGGCGACTGGTACGTCACCGAGCGCAGCCCGGTGGAGCTGACCTCGGGCAAGGCCCCGCGCGGAGCCGGCCAGGCGCTCCTCGACGCGGACACCGCCGACAAGAAGAACGTGGACATCGGCGACACCCTCACCGTGATCGCCCAGCCCGGGTCCTTCAAGGTGGAGGTCGTCGGCATCGCGACCTTCAAGACCACCAACCCGGGCGCCGCACTCGTCTTCCTCGACCCGGCGGTCGCGGAGACCAAGCTGCTGGGCAAGGAGGGAGTCGCCACCAGCATCCAGGTGGACGCGGACCAGGGCGTGAGCGACGCCCAGCTCAAGCAGCGCGTCGCCGCCGAAGTAGGCGCCAACACCTACGAGTTGGAGACGGCCGACGAGCAGGCCGAGACCGCCGCGTCCCAACTGGGCGGATTCCTCGACGTGATCAAGTACGTGATGCTCGGCTTCGCCGGAATCGCGGTGCTGGTCGGGGTCTTCCTGATCGTCAACACCTTCTCCATGCTGATCGCCCAACGCACGCGTGAACTGGGCCTGTTGCGCGCCCTCGGCGCCGACCGGCGACAGGTGCGCCGCTCCGTCCTCACGGAGGCGATTCTGCTGGGTCTTGTCGGCTCGACGCTCGGCCTCGCCGCGGGGATCGGGCTCGCGATCGGGCTGATCGAGCTCATGGGCCTGTTCGGCATGAACCTCAACACGGCCGAGATGGTCATCGGCTGGGCGACACCCCTCGCGTCGTACGTCGTCGGGGTCGGCGTCACCTTCGTGGCGGCGTATCTGCCGGCCCGCCGGGCGGCCGGTGTGTCGCCGATGGCCGCGCTGGCGGACGCGGAGATCGCCGGTGTGGGGCGGCCGTTGCGGGTGCGGGCGGTGGTGGGGCTGATCATCGGCGCGCTGGGTGCCGCGGCACTCGTGGGCTGTGTGACGGCCACCGAGACCGCCTCCGCGGCTTCCCTGCTGGGACTCGGCGTCGTCCTGACGCTCATCGCGACCGTGATCGCGGGCCCGCTGCTCGTCCGTCCGGTCATCCGCGTGCTCGGCGGCGTGTTCCCGGCCGTCTTCGGCTCGATCGGCCGGATGAGCCAGCGCAACGCGCTGCGCAACCCGCGCCGCACCGGCGCCACCGCGGCCGCGCTGATGGTGGGCCTCGCCCTGGTCGGCGGGATGTCCGTGGCGAGCGCGTCCATGACCAAGTCCTTCGACGACCAGATCGACAAGACGCTGGGCGCGGACTTCGTGGTGCAGAACAGCAACTTCCTGCCGTTCCCGCGGGAGGTCACCGAGAAGGTGCGCGACACGGAGGGCGCGGGACTCGTCGTACGCCAGCGGTTCACCCCGGTCGCCGTCCGGCTGCCGGACGGCGAGCGCGTCGAGACGACCGCGGCGGCCTACGAACCGGATCTCGACGAGGTCGCCCGCATCACGTACGCCCAGGGGGACACGGCCGCCGCGCTCGGGGCCGGGAACATCGCCATGGACGCCGACTTCGCCAAGGACCACGACGTACGCGTCGGCAGCGCGATCCCCGTCGAGTTCCCGGCCGGAAAGCGGGCCGAGCTGACGGTGGCCGCGCTGACCGACCAGGACGCCGCCGAGGGCTTCGGAACGCAGGGCGGGCTGTTCTTCGGCTTCGAGACGATCGAGAGGCACGTGCCCGGCGCGCAGGACTCCGCGCTGTACGTGAACACGGCCTCGGGCACCCCCGCCGACACCCTGCGCACCAACCTCGACAAGACCCTCGACCCGTATCCGCAGGTGCAGGTCCGCGACCTGGCCGACTACAAGAAGCTGATCCATGATCAGATCGCCGTACTGCTCTACCTGGTGTACGCCTTGCTGGGACTCGCGATCGTCATCGCGGTGCTCGGCGTGGTCAACACCCTCGCCCTGTCGGTCGTCGAGCGCACCCGCGAGATCGGGCTGCTGCGGGCGATCGGGCTCGCCAGGCGGCAGTTGCGGCGGATGATCCGGCTGGAGTCGGTGGTGATCGCCGTGTTCGGCGCGGTCCTCGGGCTCGCGCTCGGGCTCGTGTGGGGCGTGTGCGTGCAGCAGGTCCTCGCCCTGCAGGGGATGAACGCGCTCGCGATCCCCTGGGGCACCATCGTCGCGGTCGTGGTGGGGTCGGCCGTCGTGGGCATCGTGGCGGCACTGCTGCCCGCGTTGCGCGCATCCCGCATGAACGTACTGGCGGCCATCGCACACGAGTGATTGACTCGCACCGCGTACGCGAAGCACTCAAGTCGCTTGCAGGTGAGGAGAGTTCATGCCGCGCCCCTTCCGCTTCGGCGCCAGTCTGGTCACCCCCACCCCCTCCGACGAATGGCGCGCCAAGTGCCGCCGGGCCGAGGAGCTCGGCTACGACGTGATCCTGGTCCCCGACCACCTCGGCATGCCCGCGCCGTTCCCGGCGCTGGTCGCCGCGGCCGAGGCGACCGAGCGGCCGCGCCTGGGCACGTTCGTGCTCAACGCCGGCTTCTGGAACCCGACGCTGCTGGCCCGCGAGGTCGCCACCACGGACGCGCTCACCGGCGGCCGCCTCGAACTCGGCCTCGGCACCGGATACGTACAGGCGGAGCACGACACGGCCGGTCTGCCGTACGGTTCGCCGCGCGAGCGCGTGGACCATCTGCTGCGTACGGTCGAGGAGTTGGAGCGGCTGCTCGGTTCGGAGGAGCAGCAGCCGCGCCCCGTGCAGAAACGGGTGCCGCTGCTCATCGGCGGCAACGGCGACCGGATGCTGCGGCTGACCGCCGAGCACGCCGACATCGCGGCCTTCCCCGCCGCGCGCTCGGTACCGGGCAGCACGACGGGGACGCTGGAAGCGCTCACCGCGGAGGCGATCGACGACCGGGTGGCGGCCTACCACCGCCTCGCCGCCGGCCGTCCCGAACCCGCCGAGCTGAACCTGCTCCTCCAGATGGTCATCATCACCGAGGACCGGCAGGCCGCGGTCCAGCCACTGCTGACCCACCTGCCGTACCTCACCGAGGAGCAGATCCTGGAGCTGCCCATCGTCCTGGTCGGCACGCTCGACCAGATCACGGAACAGGTGCGGGCGGTGCGGGAGCGGTACGGCTTCTCGTATCTGACGGTGCTGGAGCCGTACATGGAGGCGTTCGGATCGGTGATCGCGGAGTTGCGCGGGGAGTGACGCCTACGGGGAAGTCCACGGGGAAGCCCCGGGGAGAGCTGTTGTCCGGATCGTGGAATTCGGTGTCCGCGCGCGACGCCCGTGATGGGATCGGGCCATGACTGATCTTCGGACAAGGCCCGCCACACCCGGCGACCTCGACGCCGTACTCGCCTTCTGGAAGACGGCCGCCGAGGGCACGAGCATCAGCGACGACCGGGAGGGCGTGGAGCGGCTCGTCGCCCGCGATCCCGAGGCGCTGATCCTGGCCGAGCTGGGCGGGGAACTCGTGGGCACGGTCATCGCGGGCTTCGACGGCTGGCGCTGCCATCTCTACCGGCTCGCGGTGCGGCCGGACCGGCGGCGCCAGGGCATCGGTTCGGCGCTCCTCGCCGCGGCCGAGGAGCGGTTCGTACGGCTCGGCGGGCGCCGTGGCGACGCGATGGTGCTGGCGCGGAACGAGACGGCACACCATGCCTGGCGGGCGGCGGGGTACACACCCGAGGAGCACTGGCGGCGCTGGGTGAAGCCGCTGACCGGGTGACCGAAACACGGGATGCCGGGTGACCGAAGCACGGGACTTTGCTGATCTTTTGCCATCGAAAGATCAGGCCGTACCCCCAGGAAAGGTGTGAGCGTCGGCCCATGGGCGAGCCTCCCAGCAGTAGGCGGCCCGGCGGTCCGCCGCGTCGACATCGCGCGATTCCCCCGCCCCTGGCCGATCATGGGACGGAGGTGACCCGATGACCGAAGTGCTTCTCCTCGCCGTGGCGGTGCTGCTCTCGCTGGCCTGCGGCGCCTTCGTCGCGGCGGAGTTCTCGCTGACCACGGTCGAGCGCAGCCAGCTGGAACGGGCCGTCGAGCGCGGCGAGGTCGGCGCCTCGGGCGCCCTCAAAGCCGTACGGAATCTCACCTTCCAGCTCTCCGGCGCCCAGCTGGGCATCACCGTCACCAACCTGGTCGTCGGCATGCTCGCCGAGCCGTCCATCGGCAAGATGACCGCCGGGCCGCTGGAGGCCGCCGGTGTACCGGAATCCGCCTCCTCGTCCGTCGCGCTGGTCCTGGGTACGGCCCTGTCGACGGTCTTCCTGATGGTCGTCGGCGAGCTGGTGCCCAAGAACTGGGCGATCTCCTCGCCGCTCGCCGTGGCCAAGCGGGTGGCGACGCCGCAGCGCTGGTTCAGTGCGCTGTTCCGCCCCTTCATCACCCATCTCAACAACACGGCCAACCGTGTCGTACGCCGCTTCGGCATCGAGCCCGCCGAGGAGCTGGCGTCGGCCCGCGGCCCGCAGGAGCTGGTCGCGCTGGCCCGGCACTCCGCGAAACAGGGCGCCCTGGAGGCGGACACCGCCGAACTGTTCGTGCGCACGCTGAACCTCGCGGACCTCACCGCGGAGAACGTGATGACGCCGCGCGTCCAGGTCATCGCCCTCGACGTCCAGGCGACCTGCGAGGACGTGGCGAACGCGACGCGGGCGACCGGTCTTTCCCGGTTCCCGGTCTACCGCGGCAACCTCGACTCGGTCGTGGGCGTGGCGCACATCAAGGACGTCATCGCCGTGCCCGCCGGGCGCCGGGCTCGTACCTCCGTGTCACAGCTGATGCGCGAGCCCCTGCTCGTACCGGAGTCACTCACCGTCGAGCGGCTCCTGGACCGGCTCTCCGGCAAGCGGACGATGGCCGTCGTCATCGACGAGTACGGCGGCACCGCCGGCGTCGCCACCCTGGAGGACATCGTCGAGGAGGTCGTCGGCGAGGTGCGGGACGAGCACGATCCGCACGAGCGGCCCGATCTGGCCCCGGCCGGCGAGGACGACGAGGGCCGCACGCGGTACTCCGCCGACGGCTCGGCCCGTATCGACCGGCTCGCCCGCGTCGGGCTGCGGGTGCCCGACGGACCGTACGAGACGCTCGCGGGCCTGGTCGCGGCCGAACTCGGGCGCATCCCCGCCGAGGGGGACAGCGTCGAGGTCGCCGGCTGGCGCCTTGAGGTGGTGGACGCCTCGGGGCGTCGGGCCGCACGGGTGCTGCTGCACGGGCCACGCCCCGCGGACGATCCCGCGGACGGCTCCGGACGAGAGGGCGCGCGATGACCGCCGTACAACTGCTGATCGGTCTGGCGACACTCGTCGTGAACGCCTTCTTCGTGGGCGCCGAGTTCGCGCTGATCTCCGTGCGCCGCAGCCAGATCGAGCCGTATGCCGAGGAGGGCGACCGGCGGGCGCGCAGCGTGCTGTGGGGTCTCGAACACGTCTCCGCGCTGATGGCGGCCGCACAGCTCGGCATCACGCTGTGCACGCTGGTCCTGGGTGTGGTCGCGGAGCCCGCGATCGCGCATCTGCTGGAGCCGTTGTTCCACGCGGTGGGGGTGTCGACCGGTACGGGCCACGCGATCTCGTTCGTGATCGCGCTCGCCCTGGCCACGTATCTGCACATGCTCCTCGGCGAGATGGTGCCGAAGAACATCGCGCTCGCCGAGCCGGTGCGCTCGGCGCTGCTGCTCGGCCCGCCGCTGGTCGCGCTGTCCCGGGCGCTGCGACCGGTGATCTTCACGATCAACGCGTTCGCGAACGGGCTGCTGAAGCTGTTGCGGGTCGAGGTGCGGGACGAGGTGTCCGCGACCTTCTCGGACACGGAACTGGCCCGGCTGGTCAAGGACTCCAGCGAGGCCGGGCTCATCGGCGACCGCGCCCAGGAGCGGCTGCACGACGCGCTGGAACTGGGGCGCCGTCCGGTACGGGACGTGGTGCTGCCGCTGGAAAGCGTCGTCTACGCGCGCGTGGGCGTCACGCCCGAGCAACTGGAGGCGCTGTCGGCCGAGTCCGGCTTCTCCCGCTTCCCCGTCGTGGACGAGGGGCGGCGCATCGTCGCCTACCTCCACGTCAAGGACGCGCTGGACGCGATGCCGCGGGACCTGCCGTTCCGGGTCCAGGACATGCGGTCCATCGCCCGCGTACGGGAGAGCACACCGCTGGACGACGTCCTCACGGCGATGCGGCGGAGTCGTACGCATCTGGCGGCGGTGCTGGGCGGGGACGGACGGCTGGCGGGGCTGGTGACGATGGAGGACGTGCTGAGGGAGTTGTTCGGGCAGCCGGTGTGAACGGGCGAGGGGCGGCGGCTCGGGATCGGGGATTTGAGGTGGGTGTCCGGAGGTCGGGCGGCAGACCGGTGGGTATGTGCACGGGATATCATCTCTTCCGCCATGCAGACGAATGCCACCTACACCAGTCTTGTCGCGGTCGGCGACTCCTTCACCGAGGGCATGTCGGACCGCCTCCCCGATGGCTCGTACCGGGGCTGGGCCGACCTCCTCGCGGCCCGGATGGCCGCCACGACACCCGGTTTCCGGTACGCCAACCTCGCGGTGCGCGGCAAGCTCATCGGACAGATCGTCGCAGAGCAGATCGACGTGGCGGCGGCGATGAAGCCGGACGTGATCACGCTGGTCGGCGGGCTCAATGACACGTTGCGGCCCAAGTGCGACATGGGGCGGGTCCGCGGCCTCCTGGAAGAGGCGGTGGAGGGACTCGCACCGGCCTGCAAGCAGCTGGTCCTGATGCGCAGCCCCGGCCGCCAGGGCCCGGTCCTGGAACGGTTCCGCCCGCGCATGGAGGAACTGTTCGCGTGCGTCGACGAGCTCGCGTCCCGGCACGGCGCCCTCGTGGTCGACCTCTACGGAGCCCCTTCGCTCGGCGACCCCCGCATGTGGGACGTGGACCGGCTGCATCTGACGGGCGAGGGGCACCGGCGGGTCGCGGAGGCCGTGTGGCAGACGCTCGGGTACGAGGGCGAGGACACCGAGTGGCGTACGCCGATGCCACCCTCCGCCCCGCCGGGGTGGGCCGCCCGCCGCACCGCCGACGCGCGCTTCGCCCGGCAGTACCTGCTGCCGTGGATAGGCCGCCGTCTGACGGGCCGCTCTTCGGGCGACGGCCGCCCGGCGAAACGACCCGAGCTGCTGCCGTACGACGGGCCGGTGGCGTAGGAAGGTACGAGGCTTGAGCGGCCGGAGGACTTGGCCGACGCCGAGCCTCGAGCGGCCGGGGGACGTGGCCCGCGCCGAGCCCTGCCGGTGGCGTCCGCGGCCCGCGCATCGCATGATCGGGCTCACTGCCACATCGCCTGTACGGACCCACTGGCCGGTCGGGGTTCTCGGCCTCACCGCCCGGTCGGGCTCACGCCCCCGCCACCTGATCGGGTGCGGGGCCGGGTACCTGAAGGGAGACCCGTGTGACCACCACCGTGATCAACCTCAAGGGACGTATCCACGACTTCGGCCCTCGGCTGGAGCGCGCCCCCGCGGACCTGGTCTACGTCGGCCGCCGCTGGACGATGGGGCACTGGGACCTCCCCCAGCACCCGCTCTACAACCCGTTCGCCTACGACTCCGCGACCAGGAAGCGTGACGGCACCCGCGCCGAGGTCATGGCCAAGTACCGGGCGTACCTTCTCGAACGCCCCGACCTCCTCGCCCGGGTGCCGGAGCTGCGCGGCAGGACGCTGGCCTGCTGGTGCGCGCCGGAACTGTGCCACGGCGACATCCTGGCGGAACTGGCCGACGCGGGGTCGTAGTACAAGAACCCCTGGATCCGTCAGAAGGGCCCTGAGGCCGGCCGCACCGCCGGCCCGGCAACCGAGGGCGCCGAGCCGAGGTGCGGGTCAGAGCCGGCTGTTGCTACTTGCTCACCGCGAAGCGCATCAGGGCCTGCTCGTCACCCTGCTTGATCTTCCCGACCTCGTTGATCACCTGGAGCTTCCAACCCCCGCCGACGCGCATCGCCTTGGCCACGGCGCAGGCGTTGTCGCTGCCGAGCAGGCTCGGCCAGATGTCGGCGACCTGCTGGGTGCTGCCGCCGGTCGCGTCGTACACCTTGAAGCTGATGTTCCGCGCCTTCTGGAAGGAGCTGTGCTTCTTGTACGCGGCGGCGATGAACACGACGGACGTGATGTTGGGCGGGATCCTGGCGAAGTCGACGGTCACCGTCTCGTCGTCTCCGTCCCCCTTGCCGGTCTGGTTGTCACCGCTGTGCTGCAGCGAGCCGTTGCCCAGCGGGTCCAGCGAGTCGAGGCCCGCGAGACGCACCGGCTCCGCGCCCTGCATCGCGATGGCGATCAGGTCGAGGTCGGTGCCGGCCTTCTGACGGAGCTTGCCCATCAGGCCGCCGCTGCTCCCGACCGTGGGGTCCCAGGACGCCCCGATGGTCAGATGGGTGACGCCGTCCAGATCTGCTGGGCCGTCTTCCTTCGTAAGCGTGATCATGCGTGCTCCCTCTTCATGTGGACACCAACTCGTGAAGTCTGCCTGGAGCTCTCGGTTCTCGGCACACCAGGTTCGGAAACAGCCGGTTTGTTCCCTCGCACGGGGCCTGCCTGCACAACGTCCGGGAGTCGGAGTCAGTGCCGCCCCCGGATGACCGGGGCTGCCGCTGTCTCACGGTTGCGGCGTGCGACGGCTGCCCTGACCGCGTCTGACCTGGACATCCTGGGCCGGGCGGACGTTGAAGGGCGGCCGCGCACGACAGGTAAACTCCCTCCACGTGACTGCCGCTCCTGCAAAGCCCCGTATCCCGAACGTCCTCGCCGGCCGCTATGCCTCGGCCGAGCTCGCCACCCTGTGGTCCCCCGAGCAGAAGGTGAAGCTGGAGCGTCAGCTCTGGCTCGCCGTGCTGCGGGCGCAGAAGGACCTCGGCATCGAGGTGCCGGACGCCGCCCTCGCCGACTACGAGCGCGTCCTCGACCAGGTCGACCTGGCCTCGATCGCCGAGCGCGAGAAGGTCACGCGGCACGATGTGAAGGCGCGGATCGAGGAGTTCAACGACCTCGCGGGCCACGAGCACGTACACAAGGGCATGACCTCCCGTGACCTCACCGAGAACGTGGAGCAGCTCCAGATCCGCCTCTCCCTGGAGCTGATCCGGGACCGCGCGGTGGCCGTCCTGGCGCGTCTCGGCAAACTCGCGGGCGAGTACGGCGAACTGGTCATGGCGGGCCGCTCGCACAACGTCGCCGCGCAGGCCACCACCCTCGGCAAGCGGTTCGCGACCGCCGCCGACGAGCTGCTCGTCGCGTACGGCCGGGTGGAGGAGCTCCTCGGCCGCTACCCGTTGCGCGGCATCAAGGGCCCGGTGGGCACGGCCCAGGACATGCTCGACCTGCTGGGCGGGGACGCGGGGAAGCTCGCGGACCTGGAGCAGCGGATCGCCCGGCACCTCGGCTTCGCGCAGGCGTTCACGTCCGTCGGCCAGGTCTACCCGCGCTCCCTCGACTACGAGGTCGTCACCGCGCTGGTGCAGGTGGCCGCGGCGCCTTCGTCGGTCGCGAAGACGATCCGGCTGATGGCCGGGCACGAGCTGGTCACCGAGGGCTTCAAGCCGGGCCAGGTCGGCTCCTCCGCGATGCCGCACAAGATGAACACCCGCTCCTGCGAGCGTGTCAACGGCCTGATGGTGATTCTGCGCGGCTACGCCTCGATGACGGGCGAGCTGGCGGGCGACCAGTGGAACGAGGGCGACGTGTCCTGCTCGGTGGTGCGCCGGGTCGCGCTGCCCGACGCGTTCTTCGCGCTCGACGGCCTCCTGGAGACCTTCCTCACCGTCCTCGACGAGTTCGGCGCCTTCCCGGCCGTCGTCGCGCGCGAACTGGACCGCTACCTGCCGTTCCTCGCCACCACCAAGGTCCTGATGGGCGCTGTGCGTGCGGGCGTCGGGCGTGAGGTCGCGCACGAGGCCATCAAGGAGAACGCCGTCGCCTCCGCTCTCGCCATGCGCGAGCAGGGCGCCGAGCGCAACGAGCTGCTGGACAAGCTGGCCGCCGACGAGCGCATTCCGCTGGACCGGGCGGGGCTCGACGCGCTGATGGCCGACAAGCTGTCCTTCACGGGCGCCGCCGCCGACCAGGTGGCCGCGGTCGTGGCGCGCATCGAGGAGATCGTCAAGCAGCACCCGGCGGCCGCGGGCTACACGCCGGGGGCGATCCTCTGACGCGGCTCACTCCCGCGGACCTGGAGGCCGCCCGCGACCGGCTCGTACCTGATGTCGTCGCGGATGGTCTCCAGGTGCTGTTCTGCGGCATCAACCCCGGACTCATGACGGCCGCGACGGGCCACCACTTCGCCCGCCCGGGCAATCGCTTCTGGCCGGTCCTGCATCTGTCCGGCTTCACGCCCCGGCTGCTGAAGCCGTCGGAGCAGGGCGAGTTGCTCTCGTACGGGCTCGGCATCACCAATGTGGTGGCGCGGGCGACCGCCCGGGCCGACGAGCTGAGCGCGGACGAGTACCGGGAGGGCGGGCGGCTGCTCGCCGCCAAGGTGGAGCTGCTGCGGCCTCGGTGGCTCGCGGTGGTGGGCGTGACGGCGTACAGGGCGGCCTTCGACGACCGCAAGGCGGCGGTGGGGCCGCAGGAGCGGATGTTCGGGGCCACTCGGGTGTGGGTGCTGCCGAACCCCAGTGGTCTGAACGCTCATTGGACGGCGGCGACGATGGCTGAGGAGTTCGGGCGGTTGCGGGACGCCGCGCGGGCTTAGCAGGTCATGGCGGGTCCATCTCCGTGACGAGGACGACGAGTTGGATCTCCTGTGTTTCGCTCGGGCGGGAAACGCCCACGGCGATCCAGCGGCCGGTGCCGTCCGACTGCCACAGGTGCATGTTCCCCACGCGTCGGCTGAAGAGCGACCATGGCTCCGGTATCGACTCGTCGGGGTCCGAGGAGCGGATGAGGACACCGTCGAGACCTGTGCGATACGGCTTCCCCCAACGATCACTCAGTCGCTGCGAGATGTGGTCCACGTAGGCCTCGAACTGCTCCGCGGTCTCCTCTCGCTGCGAGCCGTCGCCCTCCGCGAGGCCGTAGCTGCTCTCTAACTCGGCCAGGTGGAAACCGGGTCCCCCGATGCCGACGTCCGAGCTGCCGTGCTCCTCGGGGAAGGCCAAGGAGCACAGCAGGTCGATCGTGGCGACATGCCGCTTGATGGTCATGCCCTCCAGTAAACCGGCCGGGACTGACAATTGGCGGGCCGTCAGCCGCGTCTCAGGCGTCCCGACGGCACACGCGCCACCCGCCCGCCACCAACGCGACCGCCGCCCACACCGCCGTCACCGCGAGCCCCGTCCACGGTCCGAGCGCGCCGTCCCACGTCTCGTGCAGGATCACCTGTCCGGCCTTGTCCGGCAGGAAGTCCGCGACGGTCCCGGACACGCCGCCGATCACGAACGACACGATGAGCAGGAACGGCACGAGGATGCTCAGTGTGGCGACGCCGCTGCGCAGCAGCGCGGTCAGCCCGGCCGCGAAGAGGGCCATCAGCGCGAGGTAGACACCGCAACCGGCGACGCCCCGCAGTCCCTCGCCCCAGCTCAGCCCGCTCCCCCGGTCACCGAGAACGGCCTTGCCCACGACCAGGCTCACGCATCCGGTCAGGAGACCGACGGCCAGGGCCGGTACGCCGATCGCCACCGCCTTGGCCGCGAACCACCGCCCACGCCGGGGCACCGCGGCCAGCGAGACCCTCAGCGCACCGCCCTGGAACTCGGACGACACGGCCTGCGCGCCGAAGGTGATCACGGCGATCTGCCCGAAGCTGACTCCGAAGAACGCCGAGAACAGGGCGTCGAAGTCCCCGTCGTCGTCCGAGGAGGCGTCGAGCCCGGCGAGCGCGGAGAAGACCGCCGTGACGAGGACGACGGCGGCCAGTCCGGCGACGAGCGAGCGCAGCGTACGGATCTTGAGCCACTCCGAGTGGAGTACGGGTGCGAACGGCACGGTCAGGCCTCCTGCGGCTGAGTCGGGGACTGGGCGGTGAACTCGGCCTCCGTGGCCGTCAGATCGAGGTAGGCCTGCTCCAGGGTGCCTTCCTCCGCCGCGAGTTCGAGGATGGGTATCGCCGTGCCCGATGTGAGGCGGCCGATGTCGTCCACGCGCGCGTGGTGCACGATCCAGCGTTCGTCGTCGCCCTCGCCCCTGCCCTCGACGGCGTCGTAACCGTGCCGGGCGAGCAGCTCCCGAAGTGCCGCGCCGTCGGTCGTGCGCACCCGTACGCGGGGCCGCACGCGCGCGTCGATGAACTCCCGCATCGGCATGTCCGCGAGCAGGCGGCCGCGGCCCAGGACGACGAGGTGGTCGGCGAAGGACGCCGTCTCGTTCATCAGGTGGCTGGAGACGAGCACCGTCCGGCCCTCGCGGGCGAGTCGGCGCAGCAACTCCCGGATCCAGATGATGCCTTCGGGATCGAGCCCGTTGGACGGCTCGTCGAGCAGCACGACCGGCGGGTCGCCCAGCAGCGCGGCGGCGATGCCCAGGCGCTGACGCATGCCCAGGGAGTACGTCCTGACGCGGCGGCGGGCCACCGAGGCGAGCCCCGCCTCCTCCAGGACCTCGTCCACGCGGCGCTCCGGGAGGCGGTTGCTCGCGGCGAGCACCCGCAGATGGTCCCGTGCGGTGCGCGCGCCGTGCGCGGCCTGTGCGTCGAGCAGGGCGCCGACCTGGCGCAGCGGCTCGTCGAGTGCCGAGTACGCGAGGCCGCCGATGGTGGCGGTGCCGGACGTCGGCCGGTCCAGGCCGAGCACGAGCCGCATCGTGGTGGACTTCCCGGCGCCGTTGGGACCGAGGAAGCCGGTGACGCGGCCCGGCGCGACGTGGCAGGTCAACCGGTCCACGGCACGCGTGGTTCCGTACTCCTTGGTGAGGTCTTGGACGTCGATGCTGGTCATGGCCCAAGGCTGGCCGCCGGGCGGGGGCCCGGTCCTCCCCCGCCCGGGGATGCCGTCTCCCTCGCTCGGGGGAGGCTCGTTGTCAGTGCCGGCTGGCACGATGACGGAATGGCCCGCCTGCTGCGCCCGCTGACCCGCGGGACGACGTACACCCGCCTGCTGCACCTGTGGGTTCCCATGCTGTTCGTCAGCGTGTGGCTGTTCATCGACATGTCCAAGCCGTGGGTGCCCGCGGTGTTGCTGATTCCGCTGGGGCTGATCCCGGCCGTGCGGGTGGGCGAGGGTGTGCAGGCACAGCTGCTGCTGACGCCGGGCGAGCGGGGCGCCCAGGACGCGGCGATCACGGTCGCGCCGTCGGCGACCTGGCGGGACCGGCTGCGGACGGTGCTGTGGCTGGAGGCCCGCATGGCCCTCGGGGCGGTGACGATGGGGGTCACCGTCTGGCTGCCGGTGCTCGCCGTGGACCTGACCCGGCTCTCGTTCGGCCAGGTGCCGGACGACAATCCGCTCCTGCCGGTTTCGGCGGCCCACTGGGCGTACGCGCTACTCGCACCGCTGGCGCTGATCGCGCTCTACGCCGTCGTGGTCGGTCTCGGCGAGCTGGTCACGGCCATCGCCCGCCACCTCCTCGGACCGTCCGCGGCCGAGCGGGTCGCCGCCCTGGAGGAGCGCACCGAGCGGCTCCTGGAGCGGACCCGCATCGCCCGTGAACTGCACGACTCGATCGGCCACGCGCTGACGGTGGCCGTGGTGCAGGCGGGGGCGGCGAGGGCAACGGGTGATCCGGAGTTCACCGACCGGGCCCTGCTCGCCATCGAGGACACGGGCCGCACCGCGCTGGAGGACCTGGAGCGGGTGCTCGGCGTGCTGCGCGAGTCGGAGCGTCCCGCGAGCCGCCGCCCGACGCTGGTGGAGGCCGACCGGCTCCTGGAATCGGCGCGTGCCTCGGGGGCGAAGATCGACGCCGAAGTGACAGGCCCCCTGGAGGATGTGCCGGGGCCGGTCTCGCGGGAGGGCTACCGCATCCTTCAGGAGTCGCTCACCAATGTGCTCAGGCACGCCGGGTCCGTACCCGTCGGGGTGCGTATCGGGGTCGAGGACCGGACCCTCTCCCTGGAGGTGCGCAATCCGCTGTCGGCGGAGATACCGGGCGCCCGCGGGGGCAGCGGTCTGCGGGGCATCCGGGAGCGGGCCGCGCTGCTCGGCGGCCGGGCGCGGACCGGCCCGGACCGGGGTGACTGGCAGGTGTACGTCGAGCTGCCGCTGCGCTGATCTACGCTGGCCGGGTGCCGGTCACCGTTCTGCTCGTCGACGACGAACCCCTCGTACGTGCCGGTCTGCGCGCCGTTCTGGAGGCGCAGCCCGACATCGAGGTGGTCGGGGAGGCCGCCGACGGCGCGGCGGTGATCCCGCTGGTGCGGCAGTTGCGGCCGGATGTCGTCGCGATGGACGTGCGCATGCCGCTCATGGACGGCATCGAGGCCACCCGCGCGGTGCTGCGGACGATCGACCGGCCGCCGAAGATCCTGGTGGTGACGACCTTCGAGAACGACGAGTACGTCTACGAGGCGCTGCGCGCGGGTGCCGACGGCTTTCTGCTGAAGCGGGCCAGGCCGGCCGAGATCGTGCACGCCGTGCGGCTGGTCGCGGAGGGCGAGTCGCTGCTGTTCCCGGCCTCGGTGCGGCAGCTGGCCGCCGAGTACGGGGAAGGCGGCGGGAATCGGGCGGCCCGGGCGGCTCTGGAGCGGGCGGCGCTGACCGACCGCGAGGCCGAGGTGCTGCGGCTGATGACCCGGGGTCTGTCCAACGCGGAGATCGCCGGACAGCTGATCGTCGGCACCGAGACGGTGAAGTCCCACGTCAGTGCCGTACTGGCGAAGTTGGGGGCACGCGACCGGACGCAGGCGGTGATCGCGGCGTACGAGTCGGGGTTCGTGGCGCCCGGCTGATCCGGGCCCTTCGGCGACGAGGTGGCGCCCGGCACTCGCCGGAGGCCGCCGCGCCGAGTACGATCCGGCCAACCAACACGCGCACTAGCTGGGAGGACGGACGTTGGGGCGGCTGACCGGCGGGGATCCCTCTCTGCTGCGGAGGATCAACTCCGCGGTGGTGCTGCACGCGCTGCGGGCGACGGACTTCGCGACACTCACCGAGATCACCCGGGTGACCGGGCTGTCCCGGCCCACCGTCGAGGGTGTCGTCGAGGGGCTCATCGAGGGCGGGCTCGTCGTGGAGACCGCGGCCGAGGAGGGTGCCGCGCGGCGCCAGGGACGGCCCGCGCGCCGGTTCCGCTTCCGGGCGGAGGCGGGGCACCTGCTGGGCCTGGAGATCGGCCCGCACCGCGTGGCGGCGCTTCTCGCGGATCTGGACGGCCGGGTGCTGGGCACGATCGCCAAGGACGTCGGTGAGACGGCACCGGCGGACGAACGGCTCGACCGGCTGCGTACCGCCGTCGCCGAACTGCTGCGCCGTTCCGGTGTCGCGCGCGGCTGCCTGCGGGCCGTCGGTGTGGGCACGCCCGGCATCGTCGAGGCCGACGGCACCGTGCGCCTGGGCACGGCGCTGCCGGAGTGGACGGGTCTGAACCTGGGCGAGCGGCTGCGCCGCTCCTTCAAATGCCCGGTGCTCGTGGAGAACGACGCCAACGCGGCGGCGGTCGCCGAGCACTGGAAGGGCGCGGGCACCGAGTCCGACGACATGGTGTTCGTGCTGGCCGGGCTGAGCCCTGGCGCCGGCTCCCTCATCGGCGGGCGCCTGCACCGCGGCTACGGAGGGGCGGCCGGCGAGATCGGCGCGCTGCACCTGCTGGGCCGGGAGGCGACTCCGGAAACGCTGCTGTCCACGACCGACGAGCCGCTGCACCCGCTCGACGAGCCGGCGGTCGCGGAGGTCTTCACGCACGCGCGTGCGGGCGACGAGCGCGCCATGGCGGCTGTCGACCGCTTCATCCAGCGGCTGGTGCACGACGTGGCGGCGCTCGTTCTGGCCCTCGACCCCGAACTCGTCGTGATCGGCGGCTGGGCGGCGGGCATCGACGGCGTACTGGAGCCGCTGCGCAAGGAGTTGGCCCGCTACTGTCTGCGGCCGCCCCGGGTGGCTCTGTCGCTGCTGGGCGAGGCGGCGGTGGCGACGGGCGCGCTGCGACTGGCGCTCGACCACGTGGAGGAGCAGCTCTTCGCGGTGGAGGGCACCGTGACGGCGCGCCGCTGACCATCCCGTACAGCCCCTGATCATCCCGTACAAACGTGTCGCGCCCCGGAGTCCCGGGGCGCGACACGTACGCAGACAGACGGATACGGGCAAGTCCCTCAGGAAGCGCGGCGCTCCGAGTCGTGGTGTATCTCCACACCGCCCGAGTCGCCGAAGGTCAGCCGGCAGGTGTCGGCGCGGTACGTGGCGACGGAGACCGCCGCGGTGCGCCCCTCGGCGAAGAAGCGGGTGGTGACGACGAGGACGGGTGCACCGGGGAGCCGGTCGAGCTCCTTGGCGTCGTCCGCACGGGCCGAGCCGAGTTCCACGGCACGGTCCTGGCCCTCAAGACCGAGATGCTGGAGCTCCCGCAGCACGGCACGCGCGCGTGCCACTCCCGACGGCGCGTCGATGCCGGACAGGTCGGGCACCGCCGAGGCCGGGATGTAGAGCAGTTCGGCGGCGACGGGCTGACCGTGCGTCGTCCGGGAGCGGCGCACCATGTGCACCTGCTCGTCGCGGCCGGTCTCCAGGATGTCGGCCACCGCGGCGGGCGGCGCCACCACCGTGCAGTCGACGGGCTGCCAGGCGTCGCCGGCCTCGCCCGGCCACGTGTGGTGCTCGGATCCGACGGCCACGCCCATGCGCGGCGGCGCCACGGTCGTGCCGACGCCGCGCCGACGCTGGAGCCGGCCTTCGAGTTCGAGCTGCTCCAGGGCCTGCCGGAGCGTGGCCCTGGCGACGCCGAACCGGGCCGCGAGATCACGCTCGTTCGGCAGGATCTCACCCACCGAGAACTCGGAGTCCAGTGCTTCGCTGAGCACGGTCTTGAGGTGCCAGTACTTGGGCTCCTGCACCGTATCCAACTGCTGGGTCCCCACCCTAGTCCTCCGCAATCGCCGTGATCCGGCGGCTTTTAACGCCCTTGTTTATTAAAGGTTCCTGCACTATCCCTGCGACGATATGCCCGGTCCTACCCTTGGTCAAGACCAATCCTCGATCCGTTACAGCTCGAACACACGTGTTGCCGCAGAGTGTTCATACGGCGTTCGCGATACGCAGGATTCGTGACAGAACGGCGAGGCCCTCGTCTCCCGGACGAGGGCCTCGGTGGGGCGGGGCGCTGTCAGTCGACGGCGAGGTACAGCAGCTTCTCGGGGTTGCGGACGATGTAGACGCACTGGATCCGGCCGTCGGCGACGTCCAGTTGGAAGACGCTGTCGGGCTTGCCCTCGACCAGGACCAGCAGCGCGGCGCCGCCGTTGACCTCCAGGAACCGGAACGACACCTCTCCGGCGCCCTTCCCTGCACCCTTCCGGGCGGCGCCGTGGAGGAAGCGGCCCACCTTGTCCGCGGACTCGATGACCCGGAGCGGCGCCTGGGCACGGCCCCCGCTGTCGCCCACCAGTCGCACGTCCGGGGCCAGCAGGGACATGAGCCCCTCCAGGTCACCCTCCGTCGCCGCGGCGATGAACCGCTCGGTGAGATCGCGCCGTTGGGCGGGATCGACCTCGTAGCGGGGCCGCTTCTCCTCGACGTGCCGGCGGGCCCGCCCGGCGAGCTGCCGCACGGCGGACTCACTGCGGTCGAGGGTGGTCGCGATATCCGCGTACGGGTAGCCGAAGGCCTCCCTGAGGACGAACACCGCGCGCTCCAGCGGCGACAGCGACTCCAGGACGACGAGGACGGCCAGGGAGACGGAGTCGGCGAGCACCGCCCGTTCCGCCGTGTCCGGGACGGCGTCCCCGAAATGCGTGACGTACGGCTCGGGCAACCACGGCCCCACGTAGGCCTCGTTGCGGGACTGGACATGGCGCAGCCGGTCGATGGCGAGCCTCGTGGTGACGCGCACCAGATAGCCGCGCGGTTCGCGTACGTCGGAGCGGTCGGCGCCGGACCAGCGCAGCCACGCGTCCTGGACCACGTCCTCCGCGTCGGCCACCCGGCCGAGCATGCGGTAGGCGACGCCCATCAGAACGGGCCGGTGCTCTTCGAAGACCTCGGTCGCGGTGTCGGTAGCCACGGCACCATCTCATCCCGACACGTCAGGTCGTGTCCAGGCGAAATTCCGGGACGCCGGTGCGCGGCGGTCGGGCACCCGGCGGTCAACCCCGAGGTGTGCGGGGCACGTTGAAAGTCGTACCCCATGAGCTTGGCGACCGCCGAGGGCTACCGGCGGGTAGTAATTGCTGACAAGCTGTCTACCAGCCGGTGAGTCAGCCGATATCGGTACTCAGACGAGGAGCAGTTCCATGTCCGACACGGTCTCCGTCAGCGTCCCCACTCCGCACGGCCCGCGGACCGTGACCCTCGCCTACGCGCGCGTGGGGAGCGGCGAACCGCTTCTCCTGCTGCACGGGATAGGCCACCACCGGCAGGCCTGGGACCCGGTCGTCGACATCCTGGCGACCGAGCGGGACGTCATCGCGGTGGACCTGCCCGGCTGCGGCGAGTCCCCGGCACTGCCCGACGGGCTCGCCCACGACCTGGCCACGATGAACACCGCGCTGGGCGCGCTGTGCGAGACGCTGGAGCTCGAACGGCCGCATGTGGCGGGCAACTCCCTGGGCGGGCTGCTCGCCCTGGAGCTGGGCCGCCAGAAGCTCGTACGGTCCGTCACGGCACTGGCCCCGGCCGGGTTCTGGTCACCGGTCGAGCGGCGGTACGCGTTCGGTCTGCTGCAGGCGATGCGGCAGGGCGCGCGGAGCATGCCGCTGCCGATGGTCGAGCGGCTGTCGCGTACGGCGGCCGGGCGCGCCGTGCTGACCGGCACCATCTACGCCCGCCCGGGCCGGCGTTCACCCGAGGCGGTCGTCGCCGAGACCCTCGCGCTTGCCAACGCCAAGGGGTTCACCGAGACGCTCAGGGCCGGCGCCGCCGTCCAGTTCACGGACGACATCCCCGGGCTGCCCGTCACCGTGGCCTGGGGCGCCCAGGACCGCATCCTGGTGCGCCGCCAGGGGATCCGCGCCAAGCACGTCATTCCGCGGGCCCGGCTGGTGCGGCTGCCCGGCTGCGGGCACGTCCCGATGAACGACGACCCCGCCCTGGTCGCCCGGGTCGTCCTGGACGGCAGCCGCTGATTTTCCGCCCCGCACGCTCAACGCGCCCGAACCCAGGGCCACTCCGGCACCCACCAGGGCGCTGCCCGCGGCCTGCGCGACCCCGTAGGAACCCGTTCCGACCAGCGGCGCCGTGCAGGCCGCGGCGACCGGGATGAGGCCGGAGAAGAGCGTGGCGCGCTCCGCGCCGATGCGCTGTATGCCCATGTACCAGCAGACGAAGCCGATGACCGTGACGATCGCCGCCTGCCACAGCAACGCGGTGGCTTCGGTGCCGTCCGGCATCCGCAGCCAGGCGCCGCCGTCCACGATCACCCCGACCAGCGCCGACTCGACCGCGGCGAGCCCGCACACGGTGGCCGCCAGGAGCCGCGGGCCGAGCGGCCGCAGCACGGGTACGGCGAGGACCGCGAACCCGACCTCCCCGATGAGCGCGCACACGGAGAAGGCCAGTCCCATGCCGTCGGTACGGCCCCAGCCCTGAATGGTGAAGGCGCCGCCGGCCACCAGAAGCGCGCCGTACAGGACGACGCGCTGGGGCCGACGGCCTTCGACCAGGGGCATGAGCACGGCCACGACGACCGGGGCACAGCCTACGAAGACACCCGGTACCGCGGGTTCCGCGCTGCGTTCGGCGGCGAGGATCGCGAGGTTGAAGCCGACCATGCCGACGGCCGCCAGGAGTGCGAGCCGCGTCCACTGGCGCGGTGTCAGCCTGCGCAGCGGCGCCGCGCCGCCTCGTCCGACCAGGGGGACGAGCAGCAGACAGGCGAGGCCGTAGCGCAGGAACTGGCCGCCCGCGTACGGATAGTGGCCCAGGACGCTGTTGGCGGTGAAGGAGCCGCCGACGAGGATGCCGGCGAAGGCGGCGAGCAGTGACCCGCGGGCGGTGGCTGTGTTCATGGCTACGACGCTATGAAGGGCACCGGTCCGGTTTAAGGTCCACTTCCATGACGCCATCGGGGACCAATCCGGGTACGTCCGGACCAGCGGCGTGGGCCGCCGCCTGGGAGCTGCTCCTGCCGGCCGCCGCGGCACCGCCGCGCGCGCGTGGCCGCGCCCTGCAGGCGGCGTTGCGCGAGGCGGTCCGCTCCGGGCGGCTCACGCCCGGCACGCGGCTGCCGTCCAGCCGTGAACTCGCCGCCGATCTCGGGGTGTCCCGGGGGCTGGTCACCGAGGCGTACGAGCAGTTGACCGCGGAGGGGTACCTGCGCAGCGGCCGGGGCGCCGGAACGTGGGTGGGCGGCGCGGTCCGGGCCGCCCACCCACGCACACGTGACCTCGCTCCACGCTCCCCCGGCGCCCGGGCCGACTTCCTGCCCGGCACTCCGGACCTGTCGCTCTTCCCGCGCACGGCGTGGGCGGCCGCGCAGCGCGCCGTACTCGCCGAACTGCCGCACCACACGCTGGGCTACCCGGATCCGCGCGGGCTGCCCCGGCTGCGTACCGCCCTCGCGGAACTGCTGGCCCGGCGCAGGGGCGTGGTCGCGGACCCGGAGCGGGTTCTGGTCGTCTCCGGTGTGGCGCAGGCGATGACCCTGCTCGGATTCGCGCTCCACGCGCGCGGGATGCGCACCGTCGGCATGGAGGATCCCGCGAGCCCGGAGCACGGCACGCTGTTCGCGTCGGCCGGCCTCGGCGCCGTACCGCTGCCCCTTGACGACGAAGGGCTGGCCACCGAGCCGCTGCGGCGGTCGGGCGTACGGGCGGTGGTGACGACGCCCGCGCATCAGTTTCCGTCGGGGATCGCGTACTCCGCGCGGCGCCGCACCCAGCTCCTCGACTGGGCACGCTCCGTGGACGGGCTGGTCATCGAGGACGACTACGACGGGGACTTCCGCTACGACCGGGCGCCGGTGGGCGCGCTCCAGGGACTCGACCCGGAGCACGTCGCGTACACCGGGTCGGTCAGCAAGTCGCTGGCCCCGGGGCTACGGCTCGGCTGGCTGCTGGTTCCGGCGTCGCTGTCCGAGGAGGTCGTCGAGCGCAAGCGGACGATGGACCTCGGCCATCCGGTCGTCGACCAGGCGCTGCTGGCCCGCTTCGTGGAACGGGGCGACTACGACCGGCAGCTGCGCCGCTGCCAGCGCGCGTACAAGGAACGGCGCGACACGCTCGTGGCGGCCCTGGAGGAGCACTTTCCCGGAACGCGGGTCTCCGGTATCGCCGCCGGCCTGCATGTCATCGCGACTCTGCCCGACCACTACGGGCCGCAGGAACGCTTCCTGGAGAGCGCGGCCGAGGCCGGCGTCGCGGTACGTCCGCTCAAGGACTACACACAGCCCACGACGACCGGCGACGATGTGGTCCGCCTGGTACTGGGCTACGCACACGTGTCTCCGACACGCATCCGGGAGGGAGTGCGCTTGATGGCGGAGGGCCACGGACAACGAGCCCCGTAAGGGGCGCGAGGAACTGCGCGACCAGCCCACCACAACCCGCACATCATCCATCGAACCCTGCCAAACCACCCAACCCAGCGGAACGTTCCGGTCAGTGTTCACTCGAGGTTTGCGCAGACGCTGCGGCACACCAGTAGTTGTGGCCGTGCACACTGGTCGAACCCGTCCCAGGAGGCGTTCCATGTCACACCGTCCGTCGAGCCCGTCCCCCGGTCGCCGCAGTGTCCTGCGCGGCTCGCTCGCCGCGTCGGCGATCCTCGCGCTGCCCGCCGCAGGCGCGGCCCCGGCCTTCACCCTGTCGGGGCGGCCGAAGGCGGCATGGGGTGTGCAGGCCGGAGACGTGAGCGCGCACTCCGGGCTGGTGTGGGTGCGCTCCGACCGGCCGGCGCGCATGATCGTGGAGACCTCCGCAACCGAGTCGTTCCGCAACCCGAGGAGATGGCACGGCCCGCTCCTCGGCGCGGACACCGACTTCACCGGCACGGTCCCGCTGCGCGGCCTGCCGGCCGGCGAACAGATCCACTACCGGGTGACGTTGGCCGACCCGGACGACTACCGCCGCACCGGTGAGGCGGTGCCGGGCACCTTCCGGACCGCGCCCGCCAAGCGGCGCGACGGCGTCCGCTTCCTGTGGTCGGGCGACGTCGTGGGCCAGGGCTGGGGCATCAACCCGGACATCGGCGGCCTCTACGCGTACGACGAGATGCGCCGCCTCGACCCGGACTTCTACCTGTGCAGCGGGGACACAATCTACGCGGACGGCCCGTTGTCGCCGTCCGTCACGCTGCCCGACGGCCGCGTCTGGCGGAACGTCACCACCGAGGAGAAGTCCAAGGTCGCGGAGACCCTCGCCGAGTACCGGGGCAACTTCCGCTACCCGCTGCTCGACGAGGCCGTGCGCTCCTTCAACGCGCAGGTGCCGACGATCACCCAGTGGGACGACCACGAGGTCGTCAACAACTGGTACCCGGGCGAGATCCTCACCGACGCCCGCTACACGGTGAAGGACGTCGACACGCTGGCCGCCCGCGCCCGCAAGGCGTTCAGCGAGTACTTCCCGATCTCCACACTGCCCGCCACGGGCGACGACGGCCGGGTGCACCGGGTCGTGCACCACGGCCCACTGCTCGACGTGTTCGTGCTCGACATGCGTACGTTCCGCAACGCCAACTCGCCGGGCCGGCAGACCGACGACACCACCGGCATCCTGGGCGCGGAGCAACTCGCCTGGCTGAAGCGGGAGCTGGCGCGGTCGCGCGCGGTGTGGAAGGTGATCGCCGCCGACATGCCGCTCGGCCTGGTCGTGCCGGACGGCGCGACGGACATCGAGGCCGTCGCGCAGGGTGACCCGGGCGCGCCGCTCGGCCGCGAGCTCCAGATCGCGGAGCTGCTGCGGTTCGTCAAGCACCGCCGGATCACCGGCACGGTGTGGCTGACGGCGGACGTGCACTACACCTCGGCTCAGCACTACGACCCGTCACGTGCGGCCTTCAAGGACTTCGCGCCGTTCTGGGAGTTCGTCTCCGGACCGCTGGCGGCGGGCGGCTTCCCGGCGAACGCGCTGGACGGCACGTTCGGTCCCGACCGGGTCTTCGTCAAGGCGCCGACGACCGCGAACGTCTCGCCGATGGAGTCCCCGCAGTACTTCGGCGAGGTCGACATCGACGGCGACAGCGGCGAACTGACGGTCCGTCTGCGGGCGACCGGCGGTTCGGTACTGTTCACGAAGGTGTTGCAGCCGGGACGCGTGGGGCAGTAGACGACACGCGGGGCGCGAGCTCGCGTACCCTCGGACCTCGTGCCGCGTACCGGCGTCATCTCCCGGTGCGCGGCACGTCCGTGATCTCTGCGAGCTACGAGCTTCCTGACATCCACACGTCCAATCCACGTCAGAGAATCGTAAAAAGAACAACAAACGGGACAGAATCACACTTAACCGATCAGTCACAAAGCGTTCGTGATCACGCAACACCCATCGTCCACAGTGACTGCATGACTCCAGACATGTCTGATGTGACGCGTACGAAACACGGTCGTCCGGTCCACCACTGGCGCCGGGATCTCGTCGAACTGGCCGCGCTGTTCACGGCGGTGGCCGTCGCGGACGCCGTGGCGAACCTGATCGGGCACGGTCCCGACGGCCCCGCCCTGCTCGCGATCTCGGCGGTCGTCCTGGTCGCCACGGCGGGGTTCCACACATGGTGGGCACGCCGCCACGGTCACGCTCCCCCGACGGGCGATACCGGCACCCGGCCGCCCGCCCCAGCGCGGGATGCCGGGACCTCCGAGGCGGCTCCGGCCGATGCGGAAGCCGTCACCCGGGAGCCCGTGCTCTGGCGGATGCGGACCACCGTGCGCGACGAGCCGGGATCGCTGGCCGCGCTGTGCCTGGCGCTGGCGGGGCAGCGGGTCGACATCCTGAGCCTGCAGACGCATCCGCTGGCCGACGGCACCGTGGACGAGTTCCTGCTGCGGGCTCCCGCGGACGTGGCGGGCTCCGACGTCACCCGGGCGATCTCGCAGGCGGGCGGCACCGGCACCTGGATCGAGCGGGCCGACGCGCACGACCTGGTGGACGCGCCCACCCGGGTACTGGGCCTGGCGACGCGTACGGCGCTGGACGCCGCGGAACTGCCGCTGGCGCTGCGGCAGTTGCTGGGACGGTGCACGATCCGTTCGCTGCCCGCCGCGTCGGTCGGCGGTGACCGGGCGGCGGAAGGGGCGCCCGTCGAGGGTGCGCTGGAGGACACCGTGATGCGGCTGCGCGCACCGGAAGGCGGAGTGATCACCGTGGAGCGGCCGTATCTGCCGTTCACGCCCACCGAGTTCGCGCGGGCCCGCGCACTGGTCGAGCTGGACGCCCGGCTCGGTCCGCGCATCCCGCGCAGCCGCGACGTGCTGACGCTGCCCCAGGGCAAGGCCATCACCGTGCGCCGCGCCGACGCCGGTGACCTCCAGGCCGCGAAGGCCATGCAGGAGCGGTGCTCGCCGCGCACGCTGAGCATGCGCTACCACGGTCCGGTCGGCGACGCGGACAAATACCTGAGCCACCTCCTCAGCCCGCGCTTCGGCCGCACCCTCGCCGTGCAGACCGCGTCGGGGCGCGTCGTCGGGCTCGGCCATCTCCTCTGGGACGGCGACGAGACGGAGATCGCGCTGCTCGTCGAGGACGAGTGGCAGCGGCGCGGTATCGGCAGCGAGCTGCTCGGCCGGCTGGTGGCCATGGCGGTCGAGGCCGGCTGCGAGAGCGTCTACGCCGTCACGCAGTCGTCCAACACCGGCATGGTCGCCGCCATGCGCGGTCTCGACCTCCCCCTCGACTACCAGATCGAGGAGGGCACCCTGGTCATCACGGCCCGCCTGGACGCTACGCCGGTGAGTTCGCGGCTGCCGTACGACGAGGCCGGGCACTCCGTGCGGGACTAGTCGAGCGCGGTAGTGTTTTCGGCTGCGGGTGCGCCGTGGCTGGTCGCGCCCACGCGGCGGAGCCGCACAATGTCACAGCCCCGCGCCCCTTCGGGGGCGCACCCGAACCGCATCGCACCTCCCCGGACCCGCTCAGCGTCGTGCGGGTGCGGTCCCCAACGCCCCGTCCAGGTCCTGCCAGAGGTCCTCCACGTCCTCCAGTCCCACCGAGAGGCGCAGCAGCCGGTCGCTGACTCCGGACCGGTGGCGGTCCTCGGCGTTCACGATGCGGTGGCTGATCGAGGCGGGGTGCTGGATGAGGGTGTCGACGCTGCCGAGGCTCACCGCCGGGGTGATGAGACGGACGGCGGCGATCACCTCGTGCGGATCGCCATGGATCTCGAAGGCGACCATGGCGCCGCCGAGGCGCGGATAGTGGACGCGGGCGACGCGCGGGTCGGCGGCGAGGCGGCGGACCAGTTCCGCGGCGTTGGAGGAGGCGGCCCGGACCCGTACGGGCAGCGTCGAAAGACCGCGCAGCAACAGATAGCCGGCGAGCGGATGCAGCACGCCTCCGGTGGCGAACCGGACCTGCCGCAGCCGCCCGGCGAACTCCTCGTCGCAGGCCACCACCCCGGCCATCACGTCACCATGACCGCCCAGGTACTTGGTGGCGCTGTGCAGGACGAGCCGCGCGCCCTGTTCGGCGGGCCGCTGCAGTACGGGCGTGGCGAAGGTGTTGTCCGCGAGCAGCGGAACGCTCCCGCAGGCGTGGGCGATCGCCCGCAGATCGAGTTCGGCGAGCGTCGGATTGGCGGGCGACTCGACCAGCACCAGGCCGGTGTCAGGACGCAGGGCGTCCGCGATGCCCGCCGGGTCGACCCAGGTGACCTCGGACCCGAGCAGCCCGGCCGTCAACAGGTGGTCGCTGCACCCGTACAAGGGCCGTACGGCCACCACATGGCGCAGGCCCATCGCGTTCCGTACGAGCAGCACGGCGCTCAGCGCTGCCATGCCGCTCGCGAACGCGACCGATGCCTCGGTGCCCTCCAGCCGGGCGAGGGCGGTCTCGAAGCGGGCGACGGTCGGGTTGCCGAGCCGGCCGTAGACCGGTGGTCCTTCCGGAGCGGCCCCGTCCGTGGTGAAGGCGTCGATGCGGGCGGCCTCGCCGCGGCTGTCGTACGACGGATAGGTGGTGGACAGATCGATCGGCGGGGCGTGCAGCCCCTGCCGGGCGAGGTCGTCCCGTCCGGCGTGAACGGCTTCGGTGGCCAGCGCTCTCGGCGCGCTCCCGCCGGCCATGGTCTTCCTCCGGGCGATCCCGGCGACCTGGCTCGCGGCCCGACCCGCGGCCTGACCCGCGGCTTGGCCGGTGCCCTGGTCGGCCACCGGGCCCGTCCCGTCCACGCCGTCACACGTCTTCTCGTACACATCAACGCTGCCGAAGTCCATGCACGACAGCCTGAACGCTCAACGGGACAGGAGCGCCGAGTCCCGTGTTACGTTCGGCCCATGCCCGACTCTGTCGTACTGGACCCGGTGGATCTTCACCTTCTGCGGCTGTTGCAGAACGACGCCCGGACCACCTACCGCGACCTCGCCGCGCAGGTCGGTGTCGCGCCCTCGACCTGCCTGGACCGGGTGACGCGGCTGCGCCGCGCGGGCGTGATCCTCGGGCATCAGCTGCGGCTCGATCCGGCGAAACTGGGGCGTGGTCTGGAGGCGCTGCTGTCCGTGCAGGTCAGGCCGCACCGACGGGAGTTGGTCGGGCCGTTCGTGGAGCGGATCAGGGCGCTGCCGGAGTCCCGTTCCGTCTTCCACCTCACCGGGCCCGACGACTATCTCGTGCATGTCGCGGTCGCCGACATGACGGATCTTCAGCGGCTGGTGCTCGACGGCTTCACCGCGCATCGCGAAGTGGCCCGTGTCGAGACCCGGCTGATCTTCCAGCAGTGGGACTGCGGGCCCCTGCTGCCGCCGACCGCCCCGGGTACGGCCGCGGCGGAATCCGGCTGACGCGCACGACCTCCTCGTATGAGGATGTCCGCATGTCAGAGATGCCAGAGACGAAGAACCCGCTGCCCCGCGAGGTCGCCGACGCCTATGTCGACGAGCTCATCGCCCTCGATCCGGTCACCGGTACGTACCTCGGCGTGAAGGAGAGTTCGAGCAGGCTGCCCGACACGTCGCCCGCCGGCCAGGAGGCGCTCGCGGAGTTGGCGCGGGTGACACTGGCGCGACTGGACGAGGCGGAGCGGCAGCCGGGTGCGGACCGTGACATCGAGCGCCGGTGCGCACGCCTGCTGCGCGAGCGGCTCACCGCGGAACTCGGCGTGCACGAGGCCGAGGAGGGACTGCGGGCCGTCGGCAACATGAGCACGGCCGCGCACGCGGTGCGCGAGGTGTTCACCGTGACGCCGGCGGAGACGGACGAGGACTGGGCCGCGATCGCCGAGCGGCTGCGGGCGGTGCCCACGGCCCTCGACGGCTACCGCGCGTCCCTCGCGCTCGGCCTGGAGCGCAAGTTGTACGCGGGCCCGCGCCCGACCGCGACGTTCGTCGGGCAGCTCACCGAGTGGTCGGACACGGACGGTTCGGGCCGCGGCTGGTTCGAGGACTTCGCGGCGGCCGGTCCCGGGACTCTCCGCGGCGAGCTGGACGAGGCGGCCCGCGCCGCGACCGCCGCCCTCGTCGAACTGCGCGACTGGATGCGCGACGTGTACGCGCCCGCGATCGAGGGCGCGCCGGACACGGTGGGCCGAGAGCGCTACGCGCGCTGGTCGCGGTACTTCAACGGCACGGACCTCGACCTGGACGAGGCGTACGCCTACGGCTGGGCCGAGTACCACCGGCTGCTCGGCGAGATGAGGAAGGAGGCCGAGAAGGTCCTGCCCGGCGCCGAGACCCCGTGGACGGCGCTCGCGTACCTGGACGAGCACGGCAAGCACATCGAGGGCGTCGACGAGGTCCGCGAATGGCTGCAGAGCCTGATGGACCGCGCGATCGACGAGCTGGACGGCACACACTTCGAACTCGCCGAGCGGGTACGGAAGGTGGAGTCCCGCATCGCTCCGCCGGGCAGCGCCGCGGCCCCGTACTACACGGCGCCGTCGGAGGACTTCTCGCGCCCGGGCCGTACGTGGCTGCCGACGATGGGGCTGACCCGCTTCCCGGTGTACGACCTGGTGTCGACCTGGTACCACGAGGGCGTCCCGGGCCATCATCTCCAGCTCGCCCAGTGGGTCCACGTCGCGGAGGACCTCTCCCGCTACCAGGCGACCGTCGGCGGCGTCAGTGCCAACTGCGAGGGCTGGGCGCTGTACGCGGAGCGGCTCATGGACGAACTCGGCTTCCTCAAGGACGCGGAGGAGCGGCTCGGTTATCTGGACGCCCAGATGATGCGCGCGGCCCGCGTCATCGTCGACATCGGCATGCACCTGGAACTGGAGATTCCGGCGGACTCCCCCTTCCGTCCGGGCGAGCGCTGGACCCCCGAGCTGGCGCAGGAGTTCTTCGGCTCCCACAGCAGCCGCCCGGCGGACTTCGTGGAGAGCGAGCTGACCCGCTACCTCTCCATCCCCGGCCAGGCCATCGGCTACAAGCTGGGCGAACGCGCCTGGCTGCTCGGCCGTGAGAACGCGAAGAAGCGGCACGGCGACGCGTTCGACGCGAAGGCCTGGCACATGGCGGCGCTGTCCCAGGGTTCGCTGGGCCTGGACGACCTGGTGGACGAGTTGTCCCGGCTCTGATCCCGTACGGGTTCGGCGGCCGGGCTCAGCACGCGGGAGCCCGGCCGCCGAACCGCACGGGCGGCGGCCTCAGCGCCGGAACCCACCCTCCGAGTCGATGACCTGCCCGGTGACCCACTCCGCCTCGTCCGTCGCGAGCCAGGCGATGAGGCGCGCGGGGTCGTCGGGCATGCCCCAGCGGCCGGCCGGGAACATCGCGGCGACGGTCGCGTAGAGGTCGCCGGTCAGGTAGTCCGTGTCCACGGGGCCCGGGTTGACGGTGTTCACGGTGATGGCGTTCTCGATGAGGGTGACGGACAGGGAACGAGTGATCGAGGCGAGAGCGCCCTTCTGGAGGCCGTACGCGATCTCTTGCGGCATACCGCCCGCGAGGTCCTGTCCGGAGGTCATCATCACGACCCGCCCGCCCGGCGTGCGCGGCGGCAGCGCGGCCCGCAGCCGGGCGTAGGCCTGGACGAGGAGCAGCACCGAGCGCGCGTCGACGGCCCAGTGCGCGTCGAGCATCGCGGCGTCGATCGTGTCGAGCGGGCCGTCCGAGCCGCTGAGCGCGTGGTTGGCGACCAGGATGTCGAGCCGACCGCCGAGCGCGTCCGCGGCCGTGGCGATCAGCTCGGCGGGGGCCGCCGAGTCGGAGAGGTCGCCAGGACCGTCGACGACCCGCGCCTCGGGGTCGGCGAGCGCCTCGCGCACTCCGGCCACGACGTCCTCGGGGCGGTCCGCGCCCCAGGGCATCGCGGCATCGTGTGGCACGTGGTGGTGCAGATACACGCTCGCTCCGTACGCGGCCAGCCGACGGGCCACGGCGTAACCGATCCCGCCTCGCCGGCTGGCGCCGGTGACGAGGGCGGTCCGTCCACGCAACGGGAGGGGGTCGCGGCGCAGGGTTTCGGTGGTGGGGTCCGGGAGTTGGGGCATGGCGGACCATGATGGCGAGGGGGTTCCCGCCTCGCACGTCATTTTCCGAAGCCGGCCCACTCGTCATCCGGCGGAGCCGGCCCACTCGCCACTCCCCGGAGCTGGCCCACTCGTCCGCCCTACGGCAGACCGCCTTACGGCAGACCGCGGCGCCGAAGCCGCATCACGGCACCGGGCAGCCCGAGTTGAACAGGTCCGACTTGAACAGGTCCGACTCGAATCAGCCCGCGAGCCGCCGCAGTTGTACCAGCCCGATCCACGTCTCGGGCCCCGGCTCCACCTGCGCCGCACGCACCGCGTACCGGCCCGGCTCCAGCGCGATCCGGAGATGGCCCGCCTTCTGCGACTCGGCGCCCGGCCAGGCCGCGTCGAACAGGATCACGACTCCCGAGACCTCCCAGTGCACCTCCCGCTCCCACACCGCGGTGCCGAGGGCCGCCGGGACCGCGGCGAGGAGGTCGTGCTCGGACTCCGCGGCACGCCACCGCACGAAGGTGTCGTGCTCGGGCAGATAAGCCGTCGAGGCGGGATCGTCCCCAAGGACGAGGGCCGTGGTGTTCCCCACGGGGAGCAGGCCGATGAACCCCTCCAGCTCACACGCCCTGTCGTAGTCGGACGCGAGCTCGTCGCCGTCCGCCCCCGTCCAGAACGGCAGCACCACTTCCGGTATCGCTATGAGCGGCCCACCGCCCGACTCCACCCACTCGACCGAACTCGGATCCGCGTATCTCGCCATGCGGAGAAGTTACACGCCGGGACGGCCCGCAATTGACGATTCCTTTGCCTGCCGCCCAAGATCGTCATCGGACTGTTCCCGTACGGATTCGCTACGGATTCCGCACGGGTCCTGACACGGGTGCCGGCACAGACACCGTAGGAGGTCAGCAGCCGCAGTCCGCCGCGTCCACCGGCACGGTCAACGGATCGGCGGCGCGCCGCTCACGCCCCTCCCAGGTCTCGAACTCGAAGCCCTCCCGCACCCAGTACTCGAAGCCGCCGAGCATCTCCTTGACCTGGAAGCCGAGTTCGGCGAGGGCGAGGGCGGCGCGGGTCGCGCCGTTGCAGCCCGGGCCCCAGCAGTACGTGACCACCGGCACGGCCTTGTCGAGGAGTTGCTCCGCCTGCTCGGGGATGAGCGCGGTGGGCAGGTGGACCGCGCCGGGCACATGGCCCTGGTCCCAGGACTCCGTGGAGCGGGAGTCGAGGACGACGAAGCCGGGGTCGCCGTCGGTCGTCAGGGAGGCGGCGACGTCGGACACGTCGGCGTGAAAGGCGAGGCTCGCACCGAAATAGGCGGCGGCCGCGGCGGACGATGCCGGGGCGACACGCAGAACGGGGTTCACAGCCGATCCGGCAGTGGCGGTGGCAGTGGCAGTCATGGGGCGCGTAGCGGCGCTGGTCGCGGTCATGGCAAGAAATCTATGGCTCGGCGACCCGTCCCTGAAGGGGCGATCCATGGTCCTCCCCTTGATCAGCCGGGGATTCTCCTGCTATTCCTCGACCATGACCGCGTATTCCCCGGACGCCACCGACTGGCGCATCCTCGACATCCTCCAGCGCGAGGGCCGGGCCGGCTTCGCCGAGCTGGCCCGTGCCGTCTCCATGTCCGCGAGCGCGGTCACCGAACGGGTGCGCCGGCTGGAGGAGGCGGGCGTCATCCAGGGATACGCGGCGGTCGTGGACCCGGAGAGCCTCGGCCTGCCGATCCTCGCATTCGTGCGCCTGCGCTACCCGAACGGCAACTACAAGCCGTTCCACGACCTGGTCGCCGCCACCCCCGAGATCCTCGAAGCGCATCACGTCACGGGCGACGACTGCTTCGTCATCAAGGTCGCGGTCCGCTCGATGGGTCACCTGGAGGAGGTGTCGGGCAAGATCAGCACGCTCGGGTCGGTGACGACCAGTGTCGTCTATTCGTCACCTCTGGCCCGCCGGCCGCTCGGGCACTGAGTGCTCCGCCGGCAGTCCGGTGCATCGACAGCGGGTCCGTCGTGGCCGGTCACAGCCCCGCGCCTCTTCGGGGCACTGCCGAAGCGCACCGGACTTCGCCGCACCCGCTCGGACCCTGTGGAGTACGGGCACCCCGGTCCGCCGGCGCTGTGACCGCGAAGGTTCACCAGGCCGGGCCACGCTCATGGCTCGATCGAGGCCCTGACGTACGCGTGCTGTCGCCGACACTTGACGGTCAGGAGTCGAGCACCCCGGTCCGCCGGCCGGCGACCAGGCGCCACTGCCCCTCCTCCCCGGTGAACCTTCGCGGTCGCAGCACTAGCGATCGGCCCCGCCGGGAGTCCGCCTCATCGTCTGCTTCAGTGACGCGCTGAGCGGATGCTCCGGCCCCAGCAGCCGGTCACTCATTCTCGCCGCCGTCCGGTAGTCGCGTTCCCGGATGAGGTTCACCAGATCGGGCACACCGTCCTGTCCCGCCGCCTCCACCGTCCGCGAGGACAGCGAGAGAACCGTCGGCACACTGCTCAACGCGTTCTCGACGAGCACCGCGCGCTCCTCGTTCCGCGCCCCCCCGTAGGCGTCGAGCGTGTCGCAGGCGCGTTCGCCCAACCGGACTCCGTCGGGCGAGGCGTCGCGCCAGATCTGCCGCAGTCCGACGCCGAAGAAGAGGATCGCCATCTCGACGGTGTCCTGGGCGGGCGGTGCCGCGTCGGCCAGTGCCTTGATGTGCGATGCGTACGGGTCCAGCAACCGGGCCAGCCGGGACACCTCCACGGCACCGGTCAGGGCCTGGTGCGCCTCGGGGATCTGGTCGAAGAGCACACGTACCGCCGCCGAGCGGGCCGCCGTAATGTCCTCCTCAGTCCATTTCGGAGGCGCGGGCGTGCGCATCATCATGCGCAGCACCGGGCTGGTCAGAAAGCTCCCGTCCTCGAACTCCTGGACCACACCCCGTGCCGTCAGCAACGTGATGGCGTCCTGAACCACCTGACGGGCGTGGGCATCCGGCCACAGGCCCCGCAGCAGGTCGACGCGGACAACCGGTCCGTACCAGGCCACGACTCCCAGGAGCTCGTACGCGTGCCGGTTCTGCTCCCGGATCTCGGCGCACACGCGGGCGAGTTCCGCCCGGTCGGGGCTCATGACATACGTGCTCGACCAGTGCTCCCGCGCCACCTTGCGTGTCGTCACCAGGACGGTGCCGGTGCGCAGCGTGTCGAGGCCGTACAGACTCAGGTCCGAGGAGGCCTCGACATGGTCGAGGACCAGCAGCCACCCCTCGTGGGCGTCGAGCCATGACACCGCCCAGCGCGCCTTCCCTTCCGCGGTCCAGGTCGCCCGCCCCCGCACTTCGAGCAGCAACCCGTCCGTCAACTCGGCCAGCGCCTGGACCATGTGGGACACCGAGGAGCAGTCGACCCACCACAGAAGTCGGTATTGGTGCGCGACGCCGTGCACGTAACGGAACACGGTCTTCGTCTTGAAGGTGCCGCGCGGCCCTGCGAGAACGTAGGGCCCCTCTCGCGGAGCGGCCCGCACGGCCGAGTCCAGCCAGGCCAACGCCTGCTGGTCATGGGGGGCATCCCCCGAGGTTCCAGGAACGCCGAGGTTGTTGAGGCCGTCCAGCGGCTCCACCTCCCCCGGATCGAGATATGAACCCTCGTCTTCTCCGTCCAGAAGGCTCAGCGAGGGGGCTGTCAGGCTGTGCAGCGCGCGTACGACGAGCGCCGCGGGCTGCTTCGAGACACCGGCCACGACGCCCAGCA
Organism: Streptomyces sp. NPDC050704; assembly: GCF_040654355.1. Classification (NCBI taxonomy): domain Bacteria; kingdom Bacillati; phylum Actinomycetota; class Actinomycetes; order Kitasatosporales; family Streptomycetaceae; genus Streptomyces; species Streptomyces sp. NPDC050704. The sequence goes on from NZ_JBFAHW010000037.1 coordinate 56,620, forward strand.
GCTTCCCGGTCACGGGGGCCAGCACCGGGGCGCCGACGGCGTTCGTGGGCACGTGCTGCCCGTCCAGCACGATCATGGACATCGCGGAACCGACGGCCACGTGCTCCGGCGTCCAGCACCGGTAGGCCGTCATCTCGGCGTCCCATTCCCACAGTCCGAGGTGCAGCGTGCCCGGCAGGACGGGCCAGTCCTCCGGGGTCCGGGCCGGTTCGACGGTTCGGCCGGGTTCCAGCCGACGGTCGGTGCGCAGCAGCACGAGGCCGGGGTGGTTGTCACCCTGGGGCGTGTCCTGCCACCAGGCGACCCGGGCACGCAGTGGCCGGGTCGAGGCGGCGCCGACCACCTGGGCCTCCAACGGCGCCCCGGCCGTCAGGACCAGGTCCGGCCCTACGAGGAATCCGTAAGAGGCGAACATCAGATCGCCCACATGGCGATACACCCGGACGAGTCCCCCGACCGCGGACACCAACGGGTCCTGCGCCGCATCGCCCTCTGCCTCCTCCGTCTCCTCCGCCCCCATCAGCTCCCCGAACGGCGCCCCCTGTTCCGGAAGTTGAAGGGTGCCCGTACGGTCGCCGATCAGCGCGGGGAAGTCGACCGAACGGCCGATCCGCGCCCCGATGAAGTCGGAGACCGCGTCCACGGTGCGCCGGGCCGAACTCGACCGGACGGTGAGCTCCAGCAACTCCCGTACGTCGGGGTCGAAGGCGAACACGTCATACGCGCGCCGCCCGCCCGTCCCGTCCAACGGCCGGCCGACCGACATGAGCCCGCCGAGCAGTACCTCGGACAGACAGGCCGGGCCGGAGCCGGGCAGTACCGCCGCCTGGACGACGCGCATCACGGGGAGGGTGAGCGGGTCGACGGCGGCGAGGTGGCCGGCGAGTTCGTAGGCCTCGCAGGACACGGTGGACTGGAAGTCGCGCAGCCTCTCCTCCGGATCGCGACCGTCCGGTTCACCGGGACCGGACGGCGGCTCCGCCGGAGCGGCCGCGTCGACCACCGCGAGGCGCGCCGTCGCTCCCTCGGAGGCGATCAACCGCGCCCAGGGGCCCAGGTCCCACTCGGCCAGCTCCAGGACGGGGACGGGCAGACTGGCATACGGGGTGTGCAGGGCCGTGTTGGCGGGGGCGCTGCGATGGGCACGTACGGTGGTGAACTCAGCGTCAAGACCGGTGCCGCTCCACAGTCGCGCGGGGAGCGGGTTGATCACGGCGGTCGGCGAGACGCGGGACCAGCGGGCAAGGTGCCGCAGCGCCGTTCCGTCGCGCCAGCAGCGGGCGGTGGCATCGGAGAAGGCGAGCACGACGGTCCGCTCGGAGAAAGAGAACCGGGCCCTGGGCAGGGGTGTCGCGAACGAGTGGTCGCGCACGGAGACCTTGCGGAAGATCCCCGACGAGCCCAGTAGCCGGGCGAGTTCGACGACGGTGTCCGCCCACACCCGCATCGACAGGCCGTCGTCGACCACGACCAAGAGGTCCAGCCAGCGCTCGCGCGCCGGCCGCACCACCAGGTCCAGTACGTCGCTGTCGGCGATGGCCTCCGCGGTGGCGGCCTCGTCGAGTTCGACCGCGTACGGCGAGGGGACCGTGCGCTTCAACGGCCGGAGCCCTCGCGCGACCCCGAGCTGATGGGACAGGCCCCGCACGCCGGGGATCCTGACCGGAGCCGCTCCGGTGCCCGGACGTACTCCGGTCAGGGCGTAGACCTGCCGCCGGGACGGGTGCGGGGACGGGACGGGGCTGTCGACCGTGGCGGCCGCGTCCTCGCGGTCAGGCGGAGCCGACCTGGGGGACGTCATGACCTGGGCGGACTCGACGACGGGACCGGCCGGGGCGCCGACGAGGTCCGGCCGCTCGGGCCGGGCGGCGGCGACCGTCTCCTCGGCTGTCCCCGAAGCCCCCGGAAGGGGTGTGTGCAGGGCCAGCCAGAGCAGATCGCTCAGTTCACCCGCCGTCAGGTCGTGGCCCGCCGCCGCCAGAGCCCGCCGGAGCCGGTCGACGAGGAGCTCATCCTGAGCCCGTGTCGCGGAGCTCACGCAGCACCGCCTCCTTCAGATGCCGCTGCTCGGGCTCAACTCCCTGCCGCAACAGGTGCACCGCGTGCAGCAGTTGGTCGGTGGCAAGGTCGCCGAGCCTGCGCTGCTCGACGAACCCCCGGATCAACTCCCGTACGCGGTCCCAGTCGTGGTCGCTCGCGAAGTGCGCGCGGACGATCTTCTCCAGCTGCTCCTCGTCCGGGTAGGGCAGTTCGAGCCGGACGCAGCGGCGCAGGAACGCGGGCGGGAACTCGCGCTCGCCGTTGCTGGTGATGAGCACGAACGGGAACTCCGTGCAGCGGACGGTGCCGCTGTGCACGGTCACGCGCTCCTTCCAGTCCGCCGTGTTGACCTGCACGGTCCGCCGGTCCTCGGGCAACCGGGCCAGCTCCGGGATCTGGAACTCGCCCTCCTCGAGCACGAACAGCAGGTCGTTGGGCAGGTCGACGTCGCTCTTGTCGAACTCGTCGATCAACAACATCCGCGGCCGGCCCCGGTACCGGGTGGCCAGCGCCGTGCCGAGCGCCCCGAGCCGGATGTACGTACCGATGTCGGAGTCCGTGTCGCCGCCCTCGGTACTTCTCCCGCCTCGGTTCGCCCCCTGCTGGTCGCGCAGCCGGCCGATGGCGTCGTACCGGTACAGCTCTCCGTCCAGGGTGGAGCGGGTGTTGACCGGCCAGGTCAGTACGGGGCCGAGGCCGAGTTCGTCGGCGATCGCGTGTGCCAGCGTGGACTTGCCGGTGCCGGGGCGGCCGGTCACCAACAGCGGGCGGCGCAGTCGCAGCGCCGCGTTGACCACGTCGATCTGCTCCTGGCGGATGAGGTAGCGGGTGCGGCTCCGCTTGCCCGAGGGGCGCCGCCAGGGCGGCGGTTCGGGCAGCGGCACGCCGTCCGGGTAGCCGACGCCGTCCCCCTTGAAAAGGCGTTCCGTTCCCTTGGCGAGTCCGTCCGTGGCCTCCGCGCTCATGCGGCTCCTCCCCCCTGTCCGAGACCCAACCGATGGCCGCCGGTCCGCAGGGTGCCCTGCCAGCGGGCGGGCGACCAGCGCGGGTCCTCCCACAGGAGAGCCAGGTTGGCCCCGGGGTGGCCCTCGTCGGCTCCGGCTTCGACTCTCAGCTTCCTTACGTTGCCGAGCAGCTGGTGTGGCCAGTCCTCGCCGACGACGGGTTTGAGGATGCGCTCCTCATGGCCGCCGTGCTCGCCCCGGCACCACAGGACCACCGGCACACCCTGCTGACGGCAGATCCCCACCAGCGGGGCGCGCCTCTCACGTGGACAGCACAGGATCACGCACGCCACGTCCGTGCGCACCGCCAACTCCCGCTCGGCCTGCGCCCGGTCGTACACCACGAGTGGCACATGTCCTCCGCCGGCCCGCTGATGCCAGCGCTCCTGCCACAGTGCGGCGCGCTTCATGGGTCGTCCGCGCAGCACGACAGGGCGGTCCAGGCCGACCGCACGTGGACCGGCCTCGGCGGACGGCACCGGCCAGCGGTCGACGGGCCGTTCGAAGTCGCCGTCCTCGATGATGAACTCCACGTCGACGGAGGCGACCTGCTGCTCCAGTTCCTCGACGGCCTCGGCCAGGTGACCGCACAGCTCGTCACGGGATGCCGGGGCGTCGGAGTACCAGCTGCCGGTCTGGAAGTCGGCGCCGTCGTACGCCCGGATCTCGTACTCGTACACATCGGGCCGGACCGCCCGCACCAGCCGGACCCGCACCACCGGCCGGTGCTCTCCTTGTCCCGCGGCGCGATCGCGGGCACTGTCGCGGCACTCCTTGAGCGCCTTGCGGGACACGCTGTGCCGCGCGGCGACCGACTGGGACCAGGTGCGAAGCCCCTCGCCGCCGGGCCCGCGCCGGGCCGCCGCCTCCTCCACCGCCCGCAGCAGATGGGGCATGGTGTCGGCATGGCGGGGGCGGCGGGCCTCCAGGTGTTCGACGAGTGCGGACAGGTCGGGGACGGTGGTGACCGGGACACCGACGAGGCATCCCGAGTGGCCGGCCGCCATGAGGAGGTCCCGGTAGCCCCGGGGTCCGAGTTCGGCGCACAGGTTCTCGTACTCGACCGGGAGCAGGATGCGTTGCGGGCCCAGTGCGGCGAGCGCGGTCAGCAGATCGCGGCGCCCTGTGTCGGGGAGGTTCGTCCGCCCCATGCGGTGGGCGAGGACGAGCGGGCCGCGCGGATGGGCGAGCACGGCCTCGGCGACGGCCTCCGGCGTACCGGGCCGGCTCCACAGCGCGAGGTCCTCGGCCAGGCGGCGGCCGAGCCAGTGCACGCGCTCGGGCGGCAGTGCGTACCACAGGGTGTCCAGCACGTCGAGCAGCCGTCCGCGGCGCGCACACTCGCGGCGGCCGAGGCCGGCGCTGACGCCCAAGGGCTGCGGCGGCAGTCCGGCCACCGCCAGGAAGGCCCGGACACGGCCCGCCGAAATGCCGTACGCGCGGGGCCGCCCGCCCTCCGCCGATACGACCAGGCCGACGGCCCGGCCCGCCTCACGGTCCCAGAGCGGCGCTCCGCTGAAGCCCTCCCGTACGGCGAAGGCTGCGTGCTCGGCGTCGAACATCAGCCAGCGGGCGCCGATCCGGGCCTTGACCACGACGTCGGTCTGGGTACCCGGTCCGCCTTCTCCGTGCCAGGTTTGCAGAGTGCGGTACAGCTCGGTCTCCCCGAAATCCACCGGGGTGCCCGCCGACGGGATTCTCAGGAGCGCGAGGTCGCCGTCCCACCGGTCGGAGCGCGGGTCTTCCCTGGGCGCCTCCCAGCCCACGAGCCGCGCGGCGCCGTCCGCGAACCGGCCGCCCAGGCCCGGCAGAGACAACCGCAGCCGTGCCAAGTTCTCGTCGTCCGGCGCCTCTTGGTGATCCTTCGGCAGACCGAGCGCGGCGCTGACGACATGCGCGCAGGTGAGTACATGCCCTTCGGCCACAACGACCCCCGCGCCGACCGGGCGCCCCGAGCGGGCGCCGTGGACGGTCACCCAGGCGGAGGCGACCGGAACGTCCAGTGGATCGACGTCGTCGATCATGCGTCGCCGACCTGCCGACCGCCGTCCCGCCGTCCCGCGCCCGACTGACGGTCATCGAAAGTGAACTCTGTGTATTCCCCCATGGGTTGACTGTGCCAGAGACGACCGTGGAGGGAAGGGGGATTACCGTGTTCGCCGCGACAGTGGGAAGCACCGCGTCAGCGCGCACCGCGCTGACGCACCACCGACCCCGACCGCCCCTTCACGATCTCCAGTTGCGCATGGATCCGCCGCCGCAGATCCGCGACGTGGCTGACGATGCCCACACTTCGGTCCCGCTCCCGCAGTGAGTCCAGGACGTCGAGCACCTCGTCGAGCGTCTGGTCGTCGAGGCTGCCGAATCCCTCGTCGATGAAGAGCGTGTCGAGGCGGACCCCGCCCGCCTCGTCCGTGACCACGTCGGCGAGGCCGAGCGCGAGTGCGAGGGAGGCGAAGAAGGTCTCGCCGCCGGAGAGGGTCGCCGTGTCGCGCTCGCGTCCGGTCCAGGCGTCTACGACGTGCAGGCCGAGGCCGCTGCGGCCGCGCCCGGAGCGGTCGTCGGAGTGGACGAGGGTGTAGCGCCCGGCGGACATGCGCTGCAGCCGCGAGGTCGCGGCGGCGGCCACCTGTTCCAGGCGGGCGGCCAGCACGTAGGACTCCAGGCGCATCTTCCGCTCGTTGTCCGCGGAGGTGCCCGCCGCGAGGGTGGCGAGGCGGGCCACCCGGTCGTACTCCTCGCGCAGCGGCCCCAGCCGGCGCACCGAGGTCACCGCCCGGAGGGTCAGCCGGTCGAGTTCCGCGCAGCGGCGGGCTGCCGCGTCGCGCGTGGAGGCGGCCTCGCGCACCCGCCGGTCGGCGACGGAGGCTGCCCGCTCGGCCGTCTCCACGTCGGCCGGTGGGTGCTGCGCGGCGGCCGCCGTCTCGGCCTCGGCGAGTACCGCGCGGACCGCCGCCTCCTCCTGTTGCCAGGCGTCGAGCCGCCGTTGGAGCTCTCGGTGGGCCGCGTCGTCGAGGAGGGCGGCCGCCGCGGCCCGCGGCGTGTCGAAGCCGGCACGGAACGCCGCGTCGGCGAGTCGCGCGTCGGCGTCCTTGAGCCGCTGCGCGGTGTCCGCCGCGGTCCGCGCGGTGTCCGCGGCCTCGGTGAGCAGCGCGACCTGCCGCTCCAGCTGGGCAGTGCGCGCGGAGACACTGCCCGCGTCACCCCGGGCCTGCGCCAACTCCTCCTCCAGGGAGGCCCTTTCGCGGTCCAGGGTTTCCCGGCGGCCGACCCGGGACGCGACGCTGACGGCTGCCTGCTGGCGGGCGGCCGCCCGCCGTTCGCGCTCCTGCTCGCCCTGTCTCAGCTCCTCGTTCGCCAGGTGCAGCCCGGAGGCACCGCGCCGCGCCTCCGTGTACCGGCTCTCCAACTCCTCGACCTGCTCGGCGAGTCGGGCCGTGGGCGTGTCACCCGCCTCGGCGGTGGCGGCGGCCAGCGCCTCACGTACGACGCCGAGCCTCCGCTCGTCCTCGGCGCGCTCCTTGTCGGCGCGCTGGTAGGCGGCCAGGGCCCGCTCCTCCGCCTCGCGGTCGACATGTCCTTCGACCTTCCGCGCGGGCGCCGGGTGTTCGGTGGCTCCGCAGACGGCGCAGGGTTCGCCGTCGGCCAGGCTCGCGGCCAGTTCGGCGGCGATGCCGTTCAGGCGCTGCTCCTTGACGTCGAGCCAGTGGGCGCGGGCCTGCAGCGCGCGTTCGGCCGAGGCGAGGACCTGCCGCTGTGTCCCGTCCGTGTCGTCGGCGAGCTGGTCGCGCATCCGGGCCGCCGAGAGCCGCTTCTGGGCGGGCTCGCGCTGGACGGCGAGCTGCTCGGCGCGGCCGGCGGCCTCCTGGGCGGATTCGATACGGGACTTCAGGCCTTCCCGGGTCGTCTCCCACTCGGAGAGCCACACCTCGGCTTCTTGCAGCACGTCCTCGTCGGCCCGCTCCTGACGGTCCAACGCGCCGCGCTCGTCGACGAGTTCGGCGAGCCGCTGCTCCGAGCGGCGGGCCGACTCAAGGCCGCCCAGCTCCTCGGCCACCTTGCGCGCGGCGGCCGCGAGGCCCGTCGCCCCGGCGTCGGCGAAGGTCTCCGGAAGCAGGGCACGCGCGCGTACCTCGGCGTCGGCCGCCCGCCGGTGCTCGGTCTCCGTCGCGTCGCGCAACCCGAGCGCGGGTGCCACCGCCTCGGCCTTTCGGGCGCGCTCCATCCGCGCCTGGGCCTCCCGGTGCGCGCCGGACCGCTCCTCCAGAAGCGCCGCCCGCTCCCGTGCCTCGGCGAACCGGCGCTGGAGCCGCGCCACTTCCCGTACGTCCTCGTGTACGCGATCCGCCGCGGCCTGCGCCGACTCGGCGGCCGTCTGGGCGCAGTGGGCGACCGTGAACCTCTCGCGGGCCGTGCTCCTGGCGATCGCCGCCCACTCCAGGACGGACTCGGCGAGCCCCGGGTCGCCGGGGGTCAGGTCGGGCAGCGGCAGCTCCACGATGTCACCGGCCGCCTGCTGCATGCGGTGTGCGTCGGCGAGCAACTCCGCGTCCCCGGCGCGCACCTGGGTCTCGGCGGCGCGCCGGAGCTCGGCCAGCCGCTGCTCGACGGCGGCGAAGCGGCGGGTGTCGAAGAGACGGCCGAGAAGCTTGCCCCGGGCCTCGGCGTCGGCCCGCAGGAAGCGCGCGAAGTCGCCCTGGGGCAGCAGCACCACCTGGCAGAACTGTTCGCGGCTCATGCCGAGCAGCTGGGTGATCTCCTCGCCGATCTCCTGGTGGGAGCGGCTCAGGTCCTTCCAGGAGGCCGTCGACGCCTCGTACTCGCGCAGCCAGCTCTGCGCCTTCTCGGTCGTGGTGCCCGTGCCGCGCTTCTTGGGGCGCTCCCACGGCGGCTGCCGGGTGAGCTCCAACCGGCGTCCGGCGACGGTGAGTTCGAGCGTCACCTCGGTGCGGGTGGCGGCGGTCGCATGGTCGCTGCGCAGCGAACCGCCCTGCCGGGCGCCCGGCACCGACCCGTACAGCGCGTAGCAGACGGCGTCCAGGACGGAGGTCTTTCCGGCGCCGGTCGGTCCGTGCAGCAGGAAGAGCCCGGCGGCCGACAGGTCGTCGAAGTCGACCTCCTGTTCCGTGCCGAACGGCCCGAAGGCGGTGATGCGCAGCCGGTGCAGCCTCATCGGGCCCCCGCCCCCTCGATGATGTCCAGGTCGTACGGCTTCACCGGGCGACCTCGCGGACGGTGTCGTCGGTGCGGACGGCGTCGAACGCGTCCTGGAGCACGGTCTGTTCGCGCGCGTCGGGTCCCGCGCCGCGCACATGGGCCACGAAGTCCTCGGCGATCTGCCGGTCGGTGCGCCCCGCGAGGCGCCGGGCGTACGAGACGTCGGGGTCGTCCGGCGCCCGATCGGGGTCGAAGACGAGGCTGAGCGTGTGCGGGAAGCGCTCGGTGAGGCGTGCCATGGGCTCGGCCGGGCGCACCGGGTCGGTGAGGGTCGCCTCGACCCACGCCTCCTCGTGGCGCGTCAGCTCCGGGTCGGCGAGCAGTTCCTCCAGCGGGCCCCTGATGCGGGCGAGCGCGCGCGGTACGGGGCAGTCGACGCGCTCGGCGCCGACCGATCCGTCGGCTGCCAGGTCGATCAGCCACATGCTCTTGCGGTGGTCCGTCTCCGAGAAGGAGTACGGCAGCGGCGATCCCGAGTAGCGCACGCGCTCGGTGATGGTCTGGCTGCCGTGCAGATGCCCGAGCGCCGCGTAGTCGACCCCGTCGAACACTCCGGCGGGCACGGACGCGACCCCGCCCACCGTGATGTCCCGCTCGCTCTCGCTGGCCTCGCCGCCGGTGACGAAGGCGTGGGCGAGGACGACGGAACGGGTGCCGGGCGCGCGCGTGGCGAGGTCGGCGCGGACCCGGTCCATGGCGGCGGCGAGCACGGCCTCGTGGCCCGCCTTGTCCACCGCGAACTCGTCCTTCACGAGGGCCGGTTCGAGATAGGGCAGCCCGTAGAAGGCCACCTCACCGGACTCGTCCTTCATCATCACGGGCGTGCCGCACGCCGAGGGCTCGGTCCGCAGATGGATGCCCGCGCGGTCGATGAGCCCGGCACCGACGCCGAGCCGGCGCGCCGAGTCGTGGTTCCCGGAGATCATCACCGTCGGCACACCGAGGTCGGCCAGCCGGTGCAGGGCCTCGTCGAAGAGCTCGACCGCGGCCAGCGGCGGGACCGCCCGGTCGTACACGTCCCCCGACACGACCACCGCGTCCACGGCGCGCTCACGCACGGTAGTGACGAGGTGGCCGATGAACTCGGCCTGGGCATCGAGCATGTTCACCCGGTGGAACGCCCGGCCCAGATGCCAGTCGGAAGTGTGCAGGAGCCTCATGATCCCCGAGACTAACGGCCGGGTCGGACATCACGGGCGGCTACTCCCGTATCGGCCCGTTATGCGTCCCCGTACGCCTCTCCGCCCAGTTCGAAGCCCGCTGTCCCGGCTGTGACGTCGGCCAGCCATCCCCGGAAGGCCTCCACATCGGCGTCCGGCAACCCGATCTCGATCGTGACGGCCTCCTCGTAGCGCACGTCACGCACCTCGCGCCCGGTCGACCGCAGGTCGTTCTGCACCTTGCCGGCCCGCTGGTGGTCGACCGTGACGGTGGCGAGGCGAAAGCGCCTGCGCGTGATCGTCCCGAGGGTGTCCAGGGCCTCCCCCACCGCTCCGCCGTAGGCCCGGATGAGGCCGCCCGCGCCGAGCTTGGTCCCGCCGTAGTAGCGGGTGACGACGGCGACCACGTACCGCATGTCCCGCCGCAGCAGCATCTGCAGCATCGGGACGCCCGCGGTGCCGCCGGGTTCGCCGTCGTCGCTCGCCTTCTGGACGGCGGCGTCGGCGCCGATGACGTACGCGAAGCAGTTGTGCGTGGCGTCCGCGTGCTCCTTGCGGACGGCCGCGACGAAGGCCTGGGCCTCCTGCTCGGTGGCCGCAGGCGCGAGGGCGCAGAGGAAGCGGGAGCGGTTGATCTCGGTCTCGTGCACGCCTGCGCGGGCCACCGTGCGGTACTCGTCCTGCATCGGGCCAGCGTATGCGCCCCACGCGCGCGTGCCGCCGTCCGGTCCGCCGAGGTCAGTCCTTCTTGCTCTTCTTGCCGCGCGGCACGGTCATGTCGGTGAGCAGCGCGGCGCCCGGGCCGAGGGACTCCCAGCCGCGGCCGTACCAGGCCAGGACGGCGATCGCCGATGTGGGGAACTTCGTCCGTACGTCGTCCAGCGTGTCGTCGACGCCGTCCCCGGCCAGGGTGAGCACCAGCTCCTCCAGACCGGGGTTGTGCCCGATCAGCAGCAACGTCTTGACCTCGGCGGGCACTTCGCGGACGACCGTCAGCAACTCCGGTACGTCGGCCGCGTACACCCGCGGATCGAGGTGTACGGGAGGGGGCGTGCCCCACTGCCCGGCGGCCAGTTCCCAGGTCTGCCGGGCGCGTACGGCGGTGGAGCAGAGCGCGAGGTCGGGCAGGCAGTCGGCCTCGGCCAGCGCGCGCCCGGCGGCGGGGGCGTCGCGGCGGCCGCGCGGCGCGAGCGGCCGCTGGTGGTCGGGGACGCCGTCCGGCCAGGCGGACTTGGCGTGCCGCAGCACGACCAGGCGGCGCAGCGGGCCGCCTCCGGCGCGCGCGGTCATACCGGGCCCTCCCGGCCGATGTCACGGGTGAGTTCGAGCCCGAGGAGCCGGTCCGCGTAGGCGTACGTCTCGAAGCGGGCACCGTCCGGAACGGTCCCCGAGGTCGCCACCTTTCGCAGGACGCCGAGTACGGCGGGCACGTCCAGATCGTCCTCCCAGGCGGCGCGCAGCTGGTCGCGTACGGGATCGGGGATGGGTCCTGACGGCTTGGTGGCCCAGGCGGCGACGGCCCCGCGCCAGCGCCTCAGCTTCTCCTCGGCGTCCGCGAGGTCGGCCGCGGCGAGCCGCAGGGGCTCGCGGCGGGGACGCGCGAGCAGGGCGAGGCGCAGGGCCGAGGCGCTCTCCTCGTCCTGGGCGCCGCTCTCGTCGTCGACCGGGGCGACCTCGACGCGCAGGCCGCCCGCCGCCTCGCCGCCCAGGCCGAGCACATGCAGGACCTGGGCCTCGCCCAACCCCGTTCCGCTGTCCCGTTCCTCCTCGAACGGCCGGATGCCGAGCGCCCGGGCGCGGGCCCGTAGTTCCGTGTGGTCCGCCGCGCCGGTCAGCACGGTCCAGACGGGCGTCCCGCCGAGTTCCAGGGCGCGTACGAGGACGTCGGCGACCAGGAGCACCCGCAGGCCGGTGGTGTCGGGGCGGGGCACATGGGCCTCGACACGGGTCAGGCCCCGACGGGCGGGGGTGGCGTCCGTGGGCACGCCGATTCGGGGGTCGGTGATACGCAGCACGGCTTGAGCGTAGGCGTGTGAGGGGCCGGGCGCAGGGAGGCGGACGTCATTCCGGACACGCGTTCGCGGTTCAGGCATCCGCGGGTCGGCCCACGGTGCCCAGAAAGCGCACGTGAGGCCGGTCGTCGGGGCCGCCGCGCGTGACGGCGGCGCGGACTCCGTACACCTCGGCGATGAGCTCCTCGGTGAGGATGTCGCCCGGGCTGCCGCAGGCCACCACGCGCCCCTCGCGCAGGACGACGAGCTGGTCGCAGTACATCGCCGCGAGGTTGAGGTCGTGCAGCGCGACGACGCTGGTGACGGGGAGCGAGGTGACGAGGGTCAGCAGGTCGAGCTGGTGCTGGATGTCGAGGTGGTTGGTCGGTTCGTCGAGGAGGAGTTCGCGCGGTTCCTGGGCGAGTGCGCGGGCGATCTGCACACGCTGGCGCTCGCCGCCCGAGAGGGTGTGCCAGGACTGGTGGGCACGGTCGGTCAGGCCGGTGCGGCGCAGGGCCCGGCGGACGGCCTGTTCGTCGGCCGTGGACGCGGGGGTCCAGGCTCGGCGGTGCGGTATGCGGCCCAGGCGTACGACGTCCAGGACACTCAACTCGACCTGGGTGTCCGCCTGTTGTTCGACCACGGCGATCCGGCGGGCGATGTCGCGGCGGTGCAGTTCGGCGAGGGGACTGCCGTCGAGTGTGACGACGCCCGAGACCGGAGCGAGGACGCCGGCGAGCAGGCGCAGGAGGGTGGATTTGCCGGACCCGTTCGGTCCGAGCAGGCCGACGGTGGAGCCGGGGGCCGGGGTGACGCTGACGCCGTCGAGGATGAGACGGCCGTCGGCGGTACGGCTGACCCGGTCGGCGCGGAGGCCCCGGTCCGTCTTCTCGGCCTCGGTGCGGAGGCCCTCGTCCGTCTTCTCGGCCCCGGTGCGGAGGTTCTCGTTCATCGCGTCCGCCTCGTCCGGTACAGCACCAGCACGAAGACCGGCACTCCGATCAGCGAGGTCACCACGCCCACCGGCACATCCTGCGGGTCGAGGACCGTACGGGCCAGGGTGTCCACCCACACCAGGAACACCGCCCCGGCGAGGGCGGCGACCGGCAGCAGCCGTGCGTGCCCGGAACCCACCAGCGCCCGGGCGGCGTGCGGCAGGACGAGACCGACGAAGCCGATCGCGCCCGCCGAGCTGACCAGCGCGGCCGTCAGGAGTGCCGTGGCGCAGAGCAGCACCAGGCGGGTACGGGCCACGGACACCCCGAGCGTCGCGGCGGCGTCCTGGCCGAAGGCGAACGCGTCGAGCGTGCGCGCGTATCCGAGGCACACGAGCAGCGTCACCGCGAGGACCGCCAGACAGAGCCAGACGTCGGTCCAGCCCGCGCCGCTCAGCGAGCCGAGCAGCCAGAACAGCACCCCGCGGGTGGTCTCGGCGTCGGCGGCGGTCATCACGACGAAGGAGGTGAGCGCGGAGAAGAGCTGCATCGCGGCGACGCCGCTCAGTACCACCCGGTCCGTCGTGTCGCCGAGGGTGTGGCTGAGCAGCAGGACGAGCCCGAACGAGACGAGCGCGCCGAGGAACGCACCCGCGGAGACCGACACCAGGCCGCCGCCGGCCCCGAGGACGACGACGGCGACCGCGCCGGTCGAGGCTCCAGAGGAGACCCCGAGGACGAACGGGTCGGCGAGCGGATTGCGCAGCAGGGACTGCATCACCGCGCCGCACACGGCGAGGCCGGCCCCGCACACCGCCGCCAGGAGCGTGCGTGGCAGGCGCAGCTGCCAGACGATTCCGTCCCTGATCGGCGTCAACTCCGAGCTGCCCCAGCCGAGATGGGCGGCCACCACGGACCAGACGTCACCGACCCGGATGTCCGCCGGGCCGATGGTGATCGCGACGGCGACGGACGCGCAGAGCAGACCGGCACCGCCCACGGTGAGCAGTCCCAGGCGGAACCGCGTCACCCTGCCAGGCCGAACTCGCGCAGGGCCGCGGCGACCTGCTCGACGCCCTCGACCGTGCGGATGGTCGGGTTCATGGCCTGCCCGCTGAGCAGCACGTACCGCTTCTTTTTGACCGCGGTCATGTTCTTGGTGACCGGGTCGGACTCCAGGAACTCGATCTTCTTCGCGGCGGACTCGGCGGTCTGCGACTTACGGGTCAGGTCGCCGATGACCAGCACGTCGGGATCGCGGTCGGCGACCGTCTCCCAGTTGATCTGGGGCCACTCCTCGTGCGTGTCGTCGAAGACGTTCTTCGCGCCGAGGGAGCGGGTGATGACGCCGGGCGCGCCGCAACAGCCCGCCATGTAGGGGGAATCGGAGTTGGCGAACCAGTAGAGGAGGGTGACGTCCGAGGCATCGATCCCCGAAGTGGCCTTCTTCATGCGCCGTTGGAGCTCGGCGACGAGTCGCTCGCCCCGGTCCTCCACACCGAACACCTTGGCCAGGTCGCGGACTTCGCCGTAGATGGCGTCGATGCCGAGCGGCGTCTTGCGTGCGCCGTCCCCGTCGCCGGTGTTGTCCTTGCCCGCGCAGTCGGAGGGCGAGACGTACGTGGGCACGCCGAGCTTCTCGAACTGGTCCCGGGTGGCCACGCCTCCCTTGCCGAGCGTGGACACGAACGAGGCGGCGACGAAGTCGGGGTCGGCGTCCAGGACCCGTTCGAAGGAGGGGTTGTTGTCGGCGATCCGCTCGACCTTCGCGTTCGCCTTGGCCAGGCTCTTCAGCACCGGGTCGGTCCAGGTGGCGGTGCCGGCCATACGGTCGGCGAGCCCCAGCGAGAGCATGATCTCGGTGGTGCCCTGGTTGAGGGAGACCGCGCGTTGGGGCGGTGACTCGACGCGTACGGTACGGCCGCAGTTGTCGAGGGTGACGGCGGTTCTGGACGCCGCGTCGGACGCGGCCCCCGAACCGCAGCCGGTCAGCAGAAGGGCCCCGGAAAGGAGCAGGGCGGCAGGGCGGGCGGGACGTGCGATCGGCACGGGAGTTCCTCAGACGTCGAGGGCTCGAACGCGGAGCCCGGTCGTACGGTGCTCCCCCGCCGTCGTCGACCGCGGGGGCCGCCAGCAGGTCTTCGGACTCGGGGTCACCCGGACGAAGCGCCTTCCCGGACCGCCGTGTTGGTCCAGTGGCCGATGCCTCGCCCGTCACCCTCACCGCTGCGCGTCAGCTCCGGATTTCCACCGGATTCCCTGACCCACGTACATGGGTTCGACTGGCCTCGGCAAGCTATCACGTACCGGTAGAGGGCCGGTCGGAGGCCTGGACGGCGGCCGTCCGGGGAATCGCCGCGGCCGGCCCGCTGTTGTGGGCGACAGCAGAGCAGGCACCCATCGCAGGCACACATCCCAAGGAGGCCGACCGTGTACGGCGACCCGGCAACGATCCGCAAGATCCTCACCGAGCTGGGCGACACCTGGGCGGTCGTCGGCCTCTCGTCGAACGAACGGCGGGCCGCATACGGCGTGGCGGACGTCCTACAGCGCTTCGGCAAGCGCGTCGTCCCGGTCCATCCGAAGGCCGAGACGGTCCACGGGGAGCAGGGGTACGCCTCCCTCGCCGACATCCCCTTCGAGGTGGACGTGGTGGACGTGTTCGTCAACAGCGACCTCGCGGGTTCCGTCGCCGACGAGGCGGCCGCGATCGGCGCGAAGGCGGTCTGGTTCCAGCTCGGCGTCATCGACGAAGCCGCGTACGACCGCACCCGGTCCGCCGGGCTCGACATGGTCATGGACCGCTGCCCCGCCATCGAGATCCCGCGCCTGGGCTGACCCGCGGTACGGCCACGCACGGCCACCCCGGAGTCTGGGGCTCCGGCTCCGGCTCCGGGCTCCGGGCGGCGCCACCGCTTCCGCGACGCGCCGTCTCGTGCTCGTGCTCGTGCTCGTGCTCGTGCTCGTGCTCGTGCTCGTCAGCGCGCGCCTACCACCTGCGTTGCGCCGAAGTCTCTCCGTCGGCGGCGCGTCCCGCGGTGTTCGACGGTGCCGAGGGGGCCTCGAAGAGCGAGCCGGGCCGTGCGGGTGGTTCCACCACAGGGGCGGCCGCGCGTCGGCGTGCCGACTGCCGACCCCAGTCACCGTCGCCGAGGACCAGCATCGGGTCGAACATCACCACCACTCCCGCCAGCAGCAGGAAGATGCACGGCCCCAGGAGCATGGGAAGCAGGATCGAGTGGGCGGAGTCGCCCGACCATGACATGCCGGTGGCGTCGTTGAGGTTCACGCTGACGGCCGCCATGCCGGTGTAGTGCATGCCGGACACGGCGATGCCCATGACGAGGCTGGCTCCCAGGCTCGTCAGGAAGCCGCGGATCGCGATCGCCGCCCAGAGCGCGGCGGTGGCGGCGCCGATGGCGATCACCACGGAGAGCGTGACGATGCCCATGTCGTACCGGAGGTCGCCGTTCAGACGGATGGCCGCCATGCCTATGTAGTGCATGGCGGCCACGCCGAGACCGGTGAACGCACCCGCGACGAACAAGGTCGTCCAGCTCGCGCCGCGGTAGCCGACGGCGAAGACGCCGAGGCCGACCACGAGGATCGCCACGGCGAGACTGAGGATCGTCACACCGACGTCATACCTGAGGCGGGTTTCCTCGACCTGAAAGCCGATCATGGCGATGAAGTGCATCGTCCAGATCCCGCAGCCGATCGATACCGCTCCGAGGGCCAGCCAACCCGGCTTCCAGGACTTCTCGTTGCGCAGTGACCTGGTGATGCAGCGCAACCCGAGGGCGCTTCCCAGACATGCCATGACGTAAGCAGCCACGGGTGTGACCGTCCCGTAGCTGAAACCGTCGATTGTGCCTTGCATTGCCAACATCCCCCCGGATACGGCTTGTTCCGGAGGCCAGATCTACGTGCCGTAACCGTGCGGGAGCAAGCGGTTTCGGTTGATTCGCAAATAATTGCATATGCCATCAATCAATTCCGGTCAGTGATAATCACTTTCCGGCCAGAGGGAGTCATTCCCGTGGCGTGACTCCGCACCCATGTGCAATGGGCAACAAGTTGCGGTCAGCGCTCCCGCCGGGACGTCACCGTGAACTGCGCCCCGTCCGGGTCCCGCAGCACCGCCTCCGTCTCGGACGCCCCCGCCTGGACGGTCCCCCCGTGCGCCAGCGCGGAACGGACGCAGGCGTCGACGTCGGTGACCGCGAAGTGGATCTGCCAGTGCGGCCGGATCGTGGGGTCGGGGGCCGCCTCCACCGCGCCGGAGTGGATACGGGCCACCACGTCGCCGTCGCTGCGCAACACGACCTCGTCGCCGTCGTAGTGCACCTCGCAGCAGCCGGGCCGCGAGGTGGCCCACTCCAGGACCTCGCCGTAGAACATGGCGGCGTCGAAGGCGTTGCGCGTGTGCAGTCGCACGAAGGCGGGGGCGGCCCGGCGCCAGGACTCCCACCCGGCCACGAGCTGCCCCTCCCAGATGCCGAACGCCGCTCCGTCCCGGTCGGCCAGCAGGGCGACCCGGCCCGGCGGGAAGGCGAGGGGCCCGACCGCCGTCGTACCGCCGCGCTCCCGGCCCCGGGCGGCGGCCTCGTCGGCGCTGGACACGGCGAAGTAGGGGGTCCAGGCGACAGCCATCTGCCACATGGAGGCCACGGCCGCGATACCCGCCACGGGCACCCCTTGCGCGTACGCGATCCGGAACCGTTCCATCGGCTGGGCCGACCGGAACCGCCAGCCCAGCACCGCCTGGTAGAAGTCCTCCGCGGCCGGCTGGTCGCGCGCCGTCAGGCTGACCCAGCACGGGGCGCCGAACACCGAGTGGCTGGAGATGACGTCGCTTCGGAGCGTTGTGTCGCGGTTCATCGCAGTACCGTCCTGGTCGTGCCGACCGACGCGCTCGGACGCCGAACAGCAGCGGAAGCACCCTGGGGGCTAGGGGCTTCTGATGGATCTCCGCGGCGTCACGACGCCCGGCACGCTCCCCCACTGCCTTAAGGGCGTGGGAGGTGCCCCCACTCGCCGCACCGGACGAAAGCCCAAGTAGCTCCGCTACGAGGACTCCCGCCCGGCACGCCGAGAGCACGCACCGAACGCCGCTCCTTCTTCCACGGAGATCCATCAGAAGCCCCTAGTTCCGTCACCCCCAGCATCCCCCGCCCCGGCGCCCCGCGCTCCTCACGCATCACCCGGGCCACGCCTGAAAGCGGGTCGCAGCAGGTCCCGAGTACCCGGGTGCCGCGGCCGAAACGAGGCGCCTCAGCCGTGCGGGGGCCGGTCGCCCAGCCGGTGGTCGGCCGGATTCAGCGCCTCGTCCACGACCCGGCGCAGGTGGCCGCCCCGCAGGGAGCAGATCACCCGGCGGCCCTCCTTACGTGTGTTGACGAGGCCCCCGAGGCGCAGCCGGGCCGGGTGCCGGCCGACGGCCGGGCGGCGGCGCAGAGCCAGGCGGGTGCGGTCCCCAAGGAGGGCGACGAGTTCGGCGGCCAGGGCGAACTGCTCCTCGCCCGGGATGTGCGGGTGCTCAGCGTTCGCAAGTGATAGGTACATGCATGCGTTCGTACGCACATAACGGCGGGCTCAGGCGACCCCGAGCCCCTCCAGCACCACGGCGTTCGGCAGCTCCACGAACGCCTTCCCCGGCACCAGCAGCTTTCCGCGGCGACGGCCGCTGCCCACCAGGACGTACGGAAGGTCGGCCACCGCCGCGTCCACCAACACCGGCCAGCCGGCGGGGAGTCCGATCGGCGTGATCCCGCCGTACTCCATGCCCGTCTCGCCGGTGGCCGTGTCCATCGGCGCGAACGACGCCTTGCGCGCGCCGAGTTGGCGGCGCACCACACCGTTCACGTCGACCCGGGTGGCGGAGAGGACGATGCAGGCGGCGAGTGTGGTCTCCCCGCCGCGCTTGCCGGCGACGACCACGCAGTTCGCGGACTGGCCGAGGAGTTCCGGTCCGTAGTGCTCCAGGAAGGTGGCGGTGTCGGCCCACTCCGGCTCGGTGTCGACGTACACGATCTGGTCGGCGGGGACACTGCCGGTCCACTGGCGTACGGCATCGGCGACCGGGCCGGTCAACTCGTCGAGGCGGTCGGGAGCGGGCGTGGCGTTGTCGAAGTGTCCGATGGGTGCGCGCATGACGGCACGCTAACAGCCGCCCGAACGGCCCCGGGCGGGGGTCTCAGTGCACGCCGGGGACCGACACCGTCAGGACCATCTTCAGCGGTACGTCACCGGTGTTGGCGTACGTGTGGGGGGCGCCGGCCTCGAAGGAGACGCTCGCGCCCGCCGGGACCCGGTACTCCACGCCGTCGACGGTGAGCGTCAACTCCCCCTCGGTGACGTGGATGAGCTCGACCGTGCCGACGGGGTGCGGGTCCGAGGAACTGCCCTCGTCCGGCATCAGCAGCCAGTCCCACATCTCCAGCGGGCCGGGCGCCTCGGCGCCCGCGAGGAGCCGGCTGTAGCTGCCGGCGTCGGTGTGCCAGAGCCGTACGGCCTGGTCGGCCGGGACGATGCGGACCTTCGGGCCCTGTTCGTAGTCGAGCAGCGTGGTGATGCTGATGCCGAGCGCGTCGCCGATCTTGACGACGGTGCCGAGGCTGGGATTGGTCCGGGCCTGCTCGATCTGGATGAGCATGCCGCGGCTGACGCCGGCGCGGGCGGCGAGCGTGTCCAGGGTGAAGCCGCGCTCGGTGCGCCAGCGCTTGACGTTGCGCGCCAGGGACTGGGTCAGGAGGTCGAGGTCCGACACATTCCGTCCAAGTAGAGGGTTCAATATTCTGAATGACAGAGTTCAGTTCACTGCACTACGGTGTGATGCACCGAATTGTTCATCGAACTGTACTGCGAGGCACCTCATGACAGCACTCTTCGCCCTGGCCACGAGCCTCCTGTGGGGGCTGGCCGACTTCGGCGGCGGGTTGCTGGCGCGACGGACGCCCGCGCTGACGGTCGTGGTCGTCTCGCAGTCGATCGCAACGGTCGTGCTCGGCGCCGTCGTCGTCATGACGGGCGCCTGGCGCGAGGCGGGTCCGCAGTTGTGGTTCGCGGTGGCGGCGGGCCTGGTCGGCCCCGTCGCGATGCTGGCCTTCTACAAGGCGCTCGCACTGGGCCCGATGGGCGTCGTCTCCCCGCTGGGCTCCCTCGGCGTCGCCGTCCCGGTGGGAGTGGGCCTCGTACTCGGCGAGCGCCCGGGGCTGCTCCAGTTCGCGGGCATCGCGGTCGCCGTCCTGGGGGTCGTACTCGCGGGCGGACCGCAGTTCAGGGGCGCTCCCGTGCAGCGGCAGGCGGTGCTGCTCACCCTGCTCGCGGCGTTCGGTTTCGGTGCGGTGATGGCCCTGATCGCCGAGGCGTCGACCACCCTCACCGGCCTGTTCTTCGCCCTGTTCGTGCAGCGGGTCACGAACGTCGTGTCGGGCGGCACGGCCCTGTATGTCGCCGTCCGGCGCGGCACCGTGGCTCCCCCGAAGATCCCGTGGAACGCCCTGCCGGCCTTCGCGTTCGTCGGTCTCGCGGACGTGGCCGCCAACGGCACCTACTCGCTGGCCGCCCAGCGGGGCCCGGTCACCGTGGCGGCCGTCCTCGCCTCGCTCTACCCGGTGATCACGGCGCTGGCCGCGCGTGGCCTCCTCAGCGAGCGGCTGCGCGGGATCCAGGCGGCGGGCGCCGGCCTGGCACTCGTCGGCACGGTGCTGCTGGCCACGGGCTGAGCCGGGACCGACCCGAGCCGCACCGCTCGTCGGCCGGTCGGGCAGGGCAGGGCGAGTCCAGCCGGGTTCGGTCAGGTTCGGCCTGGTCAGGAGTCGGCGCGTACGTCCTCCTGGGCCCGCCCTGCGGCCCGCAGCGCGGCGATGCCCTCCGCGGTCAGTTCGGTCAGTGCCAGCAGCTGCTCCGCCGTGACCCCGTCGGGGATCGGCACCGGTGCCGGCGTACGCAGCGGCGGCTGCCAGCCGTCACCCTGGGTCCAGCGCCGCACGACCCGCGCCGGAGCGCCGGCCACCACCGCGTGGTCGGGCACGACTCCCCGTACCACCGCACCGGCCGCCACCACGACGTTCCGGCCGATCCGCGCTCCCGGCAGGATCACCGCGCCCGTCCCGATCCAGCAGCCCGAGCCGATCTCCACGGGCTCCATCCGCGGCCACTGCTTGCCGATCGGCTCGTGCGGGTCGTCGTAGGAGTGGTTCGTGGACGTCACGTACGCATAGGGGCCGAAGTAGCAGTCGCTGCCGATCGTGACCGTCGTGTCGGCGATGACATGGCTGCCGCGGCCGAGGACCACGCCGTTCCCGATACGGAGGATGGGCTCCGGGCCGAGGTCGAGGTCGGGCATCAACCCGGCGGTCAGGGTGACCTGTTCGGCGATGATGCAGTGGTCGCCGAGGTGGATCCACGGTTCACCGAAGACCGTGCCCTGCGGGAAGGCGAGCCTGGTCCCCGTGCCCATCGCGCCGAAGCTCAGCCGCCCGGGCCGCTCGGCGGTCACCGCGCCCGTCCGCTGCACCCAGCCCCAGCCCGCGTGGACAGCACGCTGGACGAGGCGGCGCCGCCAGGATGAGAACGTGTTCTTGCGCGTGGGCACCCGCACACCGTACTCAGCGTCACGTCCACCCATGAGGCTGTCAGGCTGTGATCTTCGCCCCACCGAGCCGTGGTCCCGCCCCGATACGGTGCCGGTACCAACGAGAACGAGGAGACGGCGATGACGCACAAGGCGCTGATCGCGGGCGTGGGCGGCAAGGATCCGAAGGTGGATCAGGAGGCGTTCACCGCCCCGACGTCCGTGGTGCTCGGCGAGGTGACGCTGCATCCGGGCGCGAGCGTCTGGTACGGGGCGGTGCTGCGGGCCGACTGCGGGCCGATCGTGATCGGTGCGGACAGCAACGTGCAGGACAACTGCACGCTCCATGTCGACCCGGGCTTCCCGATCAGCATCGGTGAGCGGGTCTCCATCGGGCACAACGCGGTGGTGCACGGTGCGACTGTCGAGGATGACTGTCTGGTCGGGATGGGGGCGACCGTGCTGAACGGGGCCGTCATCGGGGCGGGTTCGCTTGTCGCCGCGCAGGCGTTGGTGCCGCAGGGGATGCGGGTGCCGCCGGGGTCGCTCGTGGCGGGGGTGCCGGCCAAGGTGAAACGGGAGCTGACCTCGGAGGAGCGGGAGGGGATCTCGTTGAACGGGACGTTGTATGTGGCGATGGCTCGGGAGCACCGGGCCGCCCACGGGGGGTGACGGTGGGCGGCGGACTGCGGGTTCGTTGTGGCTGGGCGCACAGTTCCCCGCGCCCCTGGAGGGCCCGCTGCTGTCCCTGACGGGACGGCAGCGGGCCCTCCTCCAGTCAGTCTGCGACCGGGACCGGCTCCCGCTCGGGCATCGTCTTATCGGCCTCGGTCTGCGCCGTCATCTTCTTGGCCTTGCGCTTGAGGATCAGCATTGAGGTGAGGCCGATGAGTACGGCCAGCAGCAGGCCGAGCCAGGAGAAGCGCTTGAGCCAGGACTCGGCGACCACGCCCACGTAGTAGATGACCGCCGTGGTGCCGCCCGCCCAGAGGATCCCGCCCAGGACGTTGGCGATGAGGAACTTCCAGTAGGGCATGTGCAGGACGCCCGCGAGCGGGCCCGCGAAGATGCGCAGCAGGGCGACGAAGCGGCCGAAGAAGACGGCCCACATGCCCCACTTCTCGAAGGACCGCTCGGCGGTGGCGATATGGCCTTCGCTGAAGTGCTTGGGGAACTTGCCGCCGAGCCAGGCCAGCAGTGGGCGGCCGCCCTTGCGGCCGATGGCGTAACCGATGGAGTCCCCGATGATCGCGCCGGCGCTCGCGCAGGCGCCGAGGATGAACGGGTCGATCTCGCCGTGCTGGGAGGCGAGCAGCGCCGAGGAGACGAGGATGATCTCGCCCGGCAGCGGAATGCCCAGGCTCTCCAGGCCGATGACCAAGCCCACCAGCGCGTAGATGGCGACTGCGGGCACGGTCTCTAGCCACTCCTGGACGTGCAACGCCGGTTCCTCCCGTTTCACCGCGACCCGGGCGATGCCCGGCGTGCGCTCGGGGTCGAGCGCACGCCGGGCAGCCTACCGGGTGACTTGGAGGGCATCGCACCCCATACGTCTCATACGTCCACTGCCGCGCTGAGCCGCGGCTCACCTGCCGAGGCCCCCACCCACACGGTCCGCCGCCCGGTGCCGAGGACCCACCCGTGCCGCCGCGGATCCCAGGAGGAGAGCGTGCGCTCGTCGACGCGCACGGTGATCCGGCGCGACTCCCCCGGCTGGAGCATGAGCCGCTTATAGCCGCCCAGCACCCGCACCGCCTGGTCCAGCCGGAGATCCGGCGAGGCGCCCACATAGACCTGCGGGACGTCGACACCGTCCCGCCGCCCGGTGTTCCGCACGGTGAATTCCACGTCCAGGCCGACACCGCTCCGGCGTACAGCCAGCTCCTCGTACCCGAAGGAGGTGTACGAGAGGCCGTGCCCGAACGGGAACAGCGGCCGCACGCCCTCGCTCTCGTACCAGCGGTAGCCGACGTGGATGCCCTCCGAGTACTCCTCGATACCGCCCGCGCCCGGGTAGCGGCGCGGGTCGCCTGCGACGGGGTGGCGGTCGTCGTCCGCGGGGAAGGACTGGGTGAGCCGTCCGCCGGGATCGCAGTCGCCGAACAGGACGGCGGCGGTGGCGGCCGCGCCCTCCTGGCCCGGGTAGTACATCTGCAGCACGGCGGCGGTGCGCTCCAGCCACGGCATCGAGGTCGCGGACGAGGTGTTGAGGACGACGGTGGTACGGGGGTTCGCCGCCGTCACCGCCTCGATCAGCTGTGCCTGGTGGCCCGGGAGGGCGAGGGTCGTGCGGTCCTGGTTCTCGGTGGCGTCCTCGTACGCGAAGAGCACGACACTCTCGGCGGCGCGCGCGGCCCGTACGGCCTCGGCCACGTCCTGGGCGCGGGTCGCTCCGGTGGCGCGCCGCAGCCGGAACGTCTGCCCCTGGGCGCCGCCCTTCGCCGTGATCTCGATCTTGTGGGCGCCGGCGGTGAGATCGAGGGTCCTGCGGCGCAAAGTCAGGCCGTCCGGCGCGGCCGATACCAGGCCGCCGGCGAAGTACTCGGCGAGCCCGGGCGCCACCGGGAAGAGGTCGACTCCGTCGAGGAGCACCGTGGGCCGTCTGCCCGAGTAGTGGATGACGAAGGTCCACTCGTCGTCGTCCTCGACGGTGAGCGTCCCGTCGTACGTCCAGGTCTTGCCGGCCGCGACCTGTTGCCCCTCCGGGTCGAGGCCTGCCGAGAGCGCGTCCTTGGGCAGGGCCTTGCCGAAGAGGTCCTCGCCGAGCGCGTACGACACCCGGGCGCCTTGTCCCGCACGGGACTTGATGGCCGTGAGAGGGCTGTCGGCGTGGTCGGGGACGACGTGGGCGCTGCCGCCGCCGCTGACGAAGGGGAGGGAGCCGGTGGGGCCGACGACCGCGATGCTGCGGGCGGCGGGGCCGGTGAGGGGCAGGGCGCCGTCCTTGTTGTGCAGGAGGGTGGCGCCCGCCTTGGCGACCTCCAGGGCGACCGCCGCGCCCACCGCCGCGTTCCGGTCCGGGCGCGGCGGGGCGCTGCCGTCGAGCAGCCCGAACTCGTCCATCGCGGCGAGGAGTCGGCGTACGGCGCGGTCGACGTAGTCCTCGGACACGCCGCCGTTCTGGACGGCCGTCTTCAGGGCGGCGCCGAAGTACTTGCCGTTCGGCATCTCCATGTCGAGGCCCGCGGTGAGCGCGGCGACGGTGCTGTGGGCCGCGTGCCAGTCGGTCATCACCCAGCCCTCGAAGCCCCAGCGGTCGCGCAGGACGCCGGTGAGGAGGTCGCTGCTCTCGCAGGCGTAGGTGCCGTTGACCTTGTTGTAGGCGCCCATGACCGCGCGGGCGCCGGCGCCGACGGCGGCCTCGAAGGCGCGCAGTTCGACCTCGTTCATGGTCTGCTCGTCGACCCGTACGTCGACGGACTCGCGGTCCTTTTCCTGGTTGTTCATCGCGAAGTGCTTGACGGTCGCGATGAGGCCCTCGCCCTGGATGCCCCTGATCTCCTCGGCCACCAGGTCGGCGGAGAGCAGCGGGTCCTCGCTGAAGGTCTCGAAGTTGCGGCCCGCGTACGGGGTGCGGATGAGGTTGACCATCGGGGAGAGCAGCACGTCCTGGCCGAGGGCGCGGCCCTCGCGGCCGATGACCTGGCCGTAGCGGCGGGCGAGTGCGGGGTCGAAGGCGGCGGCGAGCAGGACCGGCGCGGGCAGGGCGGTGGCGTGCCGTTCGACGCGGACGCCGGCCGGGCCGTCGGCGAGGCGCAGCGGCGGGATGCCGAGGCGCTTGACGCCGGGGACGTAGCCGGCCTGGCCGAGGGACTTCGGGTCGGTGGCGCCGTGCAGCAGGGAGATCTTCTCGTCCAGGGTGAGCCGGGCGACGAGTCGCTCGACGCGGGGGCCCGCGGCCGGCTCCCGCCCGGCGGTGGCCGCGTGGGCGAGGGGCGCAGGCCCGGCGGTCGCGGCCAGGGCGACGGCGGTCGCGCCGCCCAGCAGGCGCAGGGCGGACCGCCGGGACACGGTGCCTGAGGTCCCTGAGGTCTCGGAGGTGCCGGAAGTCTCGGAGCTGTCGGGCATGGGGCGTCACTCCTCGTTCGGTGCGGGCACGAGGAACTATGCGACAAAAACTACTAAATGCCCCGCTAGGCGCCACTGGTGCGGCGGAAACGTGTCACACCGTCGGGCCCGCCAGTGACTGCTCGGTCCAGATGATCTTTCCGTCCTGGGTGTAGCGGGTGCCCCAGCGCTGGGTGCACTGGGAGATCAGGAACAGGCCGCGGCCGCCCTCGTCGGTCGTCTTCGGGTGGCGCAGGTGCGGGGCGGTGGGGCTGGCGTCCCAGACCTCGCAGACCAGGGTCCGCGACACGATCAGCCGGAGCCGGATCGGCCCGGAGGCGTGCCGGATCGCGTTGGTGACCAGTTCGCTGACGACGAGTTCGGTGGTGAAGGTCAGCTCGTCCAGGCCCCACTCGCTCAGCTGCCGCGAGGTCCGCTTGCGGACCTCGCTGACGGACGCGGGGTCGCTGGGCAGCTCCCAGGACACCATCCGCTCGGCGTCCAGGCGACGGGCCCGGGCCATCAGCAGCACCACGTCGTCCGGCGGGCGCGCCGGGACGAGGGCGTCGACCACGGCCTGGCAGCGGTCGTCGAGGGTGGGTTCCTGCCGCTCCAGCACGCGGCGCAGCCGTTCCCGGTCCGCGGCGGCGTCCCGCTGCCGCGCGGGTCCTTCGGCGGCCAGCAGGCCATCGGTGTAGAAGGCGAGCACGCTGCCTTCCGCGAGCGGCAGTTCGACCGACTCGAAGGGCGGGCCGCTCACCCCGAGCGCGGGTCCCGGCGGCAGTTCGGGGAAGTCGACGGTGCCGTCCGGGGAGACGATCGCGGGCAGGCCGTGGCCGGCGGCGGCCATGGAGCACCGGCCGCCTACCGGGTCGTACACCGCGTACAGGCAGCTGGCGCCCTTCGCGTGGACGCCGTCGGCGCGCGGGGCCGCCGCGGGGTCGTCCTCGTACCCCGCCCGGTCGACCAGGTCGTCGAGGTGTGCAAGGACCTCCTCGGGCGGCAGGTCCAGATCGGCGAGGGTCTGCACGGCGGCCCGCAGCCGTCCCATGGCCGCCGCGGCCTCGATGCCGTGCCCGACCACGTCGCCCACCACCAGGGCGACCCGCGCGCCCGACAGCGGGATGACGTCGAACCAGTCCCCGCCCAGACCCGTCAGTTCGTCGGCCGGCCGGTAGCAGGCGGCGACCTCCATCGCGTCCTGCTCGGGGAGCCGGGCCGGCAGCAGATGGCGTTGCAGGACGAGGGCCGCGTCGCGTTCCCGGGTGTAGCGGCGGGCATTGTCGAGGCACAGGGCCGCCCGGGCGACGAACTCCTCGGCCAGACCCAGGTCGTCCTGGTCGAAGGGGTCCTGGCGGCGGCGCCGGAAGAAGGTGGTGATGCCGAGCGTGGTGCCGCGTGCCCGGATCGGGACGATCATCACCGTGTGCAGTCCGAGGTCGAGGAAGGTGGCCGCCCTGCCGCCCGGTCCGCTGTTGGACCATTCCCTGGCCAGCGGATCGAGCCGCTGCTCGATCCACGATCTGCCGCTCGTCAGACAGCGGATCGGGGGCACCCCGGCGAGGTAGCTCGCCACCTGACCCACGTCGACGACGGCTTCCGGGGCGCCCTCGTTCACGGACCGCTGGCCGGCCCGCCGCAGCGGTACGGCGTCCGTCTCGTTCATCGGCCCGGGAAGCGGCTCGCCCCCTTCGAGGACGGTCTCCAGGAGATCGACGGCGACGAAGTCGGCGAGTCCCGGCACGGCGACGTCGGCCAGTTCCTGGGCGGTCCTCATGACGTCCAGGGTGCGGCCGATGCGCTTGCCCGCCTGGTCCAGGAGGGTGAGCCGCTCGCGGGCGCGATAGCGCTCGGTGACGTCCACCACCGTGTAGTACACGCCGATCGGGTTGCCGTGGTCGTCGTCGAGCCGTGTGAACGACATCGCGTGGGCCGTGTCGCGGTGCGGCGCCGACCGCACCGAACCGACGTGCTCGTAGCCGATGACGGCCTCACCTGTCTCCAGCACCTGCCGCATCACCGCTTCCAGCGCCTCGGCGTCGAGGCCCGGCTGGATGTCCGCCAGCCGTTTCCCGATGCGCTCGGACGCGGGGCCGCCGCCGAACTGCTCCAGGGCCGCGTTCGACCACACGTACCGCAGGTCCGCGTCGACGATGGCTATGCCGATCGGCGAGTGCGAGGCCAGCCGCTCCAGCACCGAGCGGCTCATGTCCCAGCCCGCGCCACCGGTCGTGTCGGCGGCCAGGACCACCCAGCGCGGCGGGCCGTCGTCCACCTCCGGGGCCGCTATGACCCGCACCGACGTGACGACCGGGTGCCCGTCCCGGTGCCGCACGGCGAGGAGCCCGGTCCAGCCGCCGTCGCGGTCGCACCGGCGGGTCAGGTCCGCCAGCCGTGCGGCGTCCTCGGGCATCAGCAGGTCGGCCGCGGGCCGGCCCACGACGTCGGCCCGGCGATGGCCGAACAGCCGCTCGGCGTCCCGGGTCCAGCCGGTCACCGCCAGGCGCGCGTCCAGCAGCACCGCCGCGGCGTCCGCCATGTCGAACCGCCGCCGCGCCACGCCACTCTCCTCGCTCGTCACCACCCTGACCCTCTCCGTCCCTGGAGTGGTCCGCTTCCCGTCCGTCACACACGGTGCAACCGTGCGGTACGGCCAACGTACCGCCGCGCCCGCCTTCCGACACCGGCAGCCGCACCCGATCAGGGTCGGACGAGGAGCTGGAAGTCGAAGGTGTAGCGGGCGGCGCGGTAGACGTGGGTGCCGTACTCTACGGCCCGCCCGGTGTCGTCGTAGGCGGTGCGCCGCATGGTGAGCAGGGCGGCGCCGGCCGGCTCGTCGAGGAGTCGGCCCTCCTCGGCGGTGGCGGAGCGGGCGCCGACGGTCTGGTGGGCGCTGTGCAGGGTGATGCCGGCGGCCCGCATCATCCGGTAGAGGCCGGTCTGCTCCAGCTCGGCCGTGCCGAGGTCGAGGAGCGTGGCGGGCAGGTAGTTGCACAGGTACGCCACGGGTTCGCCGTGGGTGGAGCGCAGCCGTTCGAGCACGGTGACGTCCCGGCCCTCGGGAATGCCGAGGGCCGCGGCGACCTCCGCGGAGGCCGACTGGACCTCGTTGCGCAGGACCCGGGTGGCAGGGCTCTGCCCCGCGGCCGCCAGGTCGTCGTAGAGGCTGCTCAGTTCGAGCGACCGTCTGACCTGGCTGTGCACCACCTGGGTGCCGATGCCGCGGCGGCGCACCAGCAGGCCCTTCTCCACCAGGGACTGGATCGCCTGGCGGACGGTCGGCCGGGACAGGCCGAGCCGCGCCGCGATGTCCATCTCGTTGCCCAGCAGGTTGCCCGGGGCCAGCGCCCCGTGCTCGATCGCGGACTCCAGCTGCTGGGCGAGCTGGTAGTAGAGCGGGATCGGGCTGCCCCGGTCCAGGGCGACCTGGAGGCGGTCGAACGCGGCGACGGTCGCCGGCCGCGCGGTTTCGGTCTCCGCCACGGGAGCCTCCTCCCTTCGGGTGGGCCTTCAGGTGGGCCTTCGAGTGGGCCTTCGGATACGGGTCAGGAGTTGCTGGGGAAGCCGAGGTTGATGCCACCGCCGTCGGCCGGGTCGGGCCAGCGGGTGGTGATGACCTTGCCCTGGGTGTAGAAGGCGATGCCGTCGTTGCCGTAGATGTGGTGGTCTCCGAAGAGGGAGTCCTTCCAGCCGCCGAAGGAGTGGTAGCCGACGGGCACGGGGATCGGCACGTTGACGCCGACCATGCCTGCCTGGACCTCCAGCTGGAAGCGGCGGGCGGCGCCGCCGTCCCGGGTGAAGATCGCGGTCCCGTTGCCCCAGCGGGAGCCGTTGATCAGCGCGATGGCCTCGTCGTACGTGTCGGCGCGGACCACGCAGAGCACCGGGCCGAAGATCTCGTCCTGGTACGCGTCCGCGGTGACCGGCACCTTGTCGAGCAGCGAGACGCCGAGGAAGAAGCCGTCCTCGTGGCCCGGAACGGTGTACCCGGTGCCGTCCACGACGACCTCGGCGCCCTGGGCCGCCGCACCGGAGACGTACGACGCCACCTTGTCGCGGTGCTCGCGGGTGATCAGCGGGCCCATCTCGCTGGCCGCGTCGCTGCCGGGGCCGATCTTCAGGCCCTTGGCCCGCTCGGCGATCTTGCCGACGAGTTCGTCGCCCGTGTCGCCGACCGCGACCACGACGGACACCGCCATGCAGCGCTCGCCGGCCGAGCCGTACGCGGCGTTGATGGCCTGGTCGGCGGCGAAGTCCAGGTCGGCGTCGGGCAGGACCAGCATGTGGTTCTTGGCGCCGCCGAGGGCCTGTACGCGCTTGCCGTGCTCGATGCCCTTCATCTGGATGTACTTGGCGATGGGCGTGGAGCCGACGAAGGAGACGGCCGCGATGTCCGGGTGCTCCAGGAGGCGGTCCACGGCGACCTTGTCGCCCTGCACGATGTTGAGCACGCCGTCCGGCAGTCCGGCCTCGGAGGCCAGCTCCGCCAGCCGGTAGGACGCGGAGGGGTCCTTCTCGCTCGGCTTGAGCACGAAGGTGTTGCCGCACGCGATGGCGACCGGGAACATCCACATCGGCACCATGGCCGGGAAGTTGAACGGCGTGATGCCGACGACGACACCGAGCGGCTGCCGGATCGAGGCGACGTCGACGCGGGTGGAGACCTGCGTGGACAGCTCACCCTTCACCAACTGCGGTACCGAGCAGGCCAGTTCGACGATCTCCATGCCCCGGGCGACCTCGCCGAGCGCGTCGGAGTGCACCTTGCCGTGCTCGGCGGTGATCAGCTCGGCGATCTCGTCGCGGTGCGCGTCGAGCAGCTCGCGGTACTTGAACAGGACCGACGTGCGCTTGGCGAGCGAGGCGGTGCCCCAGCTCTCGAACGCGGCCTTCGCCGAGGCGACGGCGGCGTCCACCTCGTCGACGGAGGCGAAGGGCACCTGCTTCTCCTGGGCGCCCGTGGCGGGGTTGTACACGGGGCCGGAGCGACCGGACGCGCCCTCGACGGGCTTGCCCCCGATCCAGTGGTTGATCGTGTTCATGAGTGCGGGTCCTTTTCGTGAGCGGGGGAAGTCAGGAGGGGGGCGGGCGTCAGAGGTGGCGGCGGCGGTCGACGACGCTCTGCTCGTACGACTCGCGGGCCCGGGTGGCGGCCTCGCGGGAGGCGACCTCGGCGACCGGCACGTCCCACCAGGCCTCCGCGGCCGGGGCGGTGGGCGTCGGGTCCGTCTCGACGTACACGCAGGTCGGACGGTCCGAGGCACGGGCGGTGGCCAGGGCCTCGCGCAGTTCGCCGACGGTCTTGGCACGCAGCACGTCCATGCCGAGGCTGGCGGCGTTGGCGGCCAGGTCGACCGGCAGCGGGGCGCCGGTGAAGGTGCCGTCGGCGGCGCGGTAACGGTAGGCGGTGCCGAAGCGCTCGCCGCCCACCGTCTCGGAGAGGCCGCCGATGGAGGCGTACCCGTGGTTCTGGATCAGCACCAGGTTGACGGGCAGGCCCTCCTGGACGGCCGTGACGATCTCGGTGGGCATCATGAGGTACGTGCCGTCGCCGACCAGCGACCAGACGGGGGTGCCGGGGGCGGCCTGCTGGACGCCGATGCCCGCCGGGATCTCGTAGCCCATGCAGGAGTAGCCGTACTCCAGGTGGTACTGGCGCGGGCTGCGCGCCCGCCAGAGCTTGTGCAGGTCGCCGGGGAGCGAGCCGGCCGCGTTGATCACCACGTCGTCGTCGCCGACCACGGCGTCGAGCGCGCCGAGGACCTGCGTCTGGGTGGGCACCGCGTGCTCGTCGTCCGCCCGGTAGGCGGCGTCCACGATCTGCTCCCAGCGCTCCTTGCCGGTGCGGTACTCGGCCTCGTAGGCCGCGTCCACGCGGTGGCCGGACAGTGCCTCGGTGAGGGCGTCCAGACCCGCGCGGGCGTCGGCCACCAGCGTCCGAGCGCTCAGCTTGTGGGCGTCGAAGGCGGTGACGTTGAGGTTGACGAACCTGACGTCCGGGTTCTGGAAGAGCGTGGCGGAGGCGGTGGTGAAGTCCGTGTAGCGGGTGCCCACGCCGATGACGAGGTCGGCGGTGCGGGCCAGGTCGTCGGCGACGGTGGTACCGGTGTGGCCGACGCCGCCGAGGTCCGCCGGGTGGTCGTGGCGCAGGGAGCCCTTGCCCGCCTGGGTGGACGCGACCGGGATGCCGGTGGCCTCCACGAACTCCTTGAGGGCCGCCTCGGCCTCGCTGTGGTGGACTCCGCCGCCCGCGATGATCACGGGGCGCCCGGCGGCTCGTACGGCCTCCACGGCGGCCGCGAGCTCGGACGGTTCGGGCGCCGGGCGGCGTACGTGCCAGATCCGCTCGGCGAAGAACTCCTCGGGCCAGTCGTACGCCTCGGCCTGCACGTCCTGCGGCAGGGCGAGGGTGACGGCGCCGGTCTCGACGGGGTCGGCGAGCACCCGCATCGCGTTCAGGGCGGACGGGATCAGCGCCTCGGGGCGGGTGATCCGGTCGAAGTAGCGGGAGACCGGGCGCAGGGTGTCGTTGACCGACAGGTCGGCCTCGACGGGGTGCTCCAGCTGCTGGAGCAGCGGGTCGGCGGCGCGGGTGGCGAAGTAGTCGCCGGGCAGGAGCAGCACGGGGAGGCGGTTGACCGTGGCCAGGGCGGCGCCGGTCACCAGGTTGGTGGCGCCCGGGCCGATGGAGGTGGTGACCGCCTGGGCGGAGAGCCGGTTGAGCTGGCGGGCGTAGCCAACCGCCGCGTGCACCATGGCCTGTTCGTTGCGGCCCTGGTGGAAGGGCATGGTCTCCTCGCCTGCTTCGAGGAGCGCCTGGCCGAGTCCGGCGACGTTGCCGTGGCCGAAGATCCCCCAGATGCCGGCGATCAGCCGGTGCCGCACGCCGTCGCGTTCGGTGTGCTGCGCGGCCAGGAAGCGCACCAGTGCCTGGGCGACGGTCAGGCGAAGGGTCGAGCGGCTCATCGGTTCCTCACTGGGACGGGGCATGGGACGGGGATCAGGTCAGCCGGGGGTCGACGGGCTGGCTCGGCCAGGTGTCGCGGATCCAGGCGTGGTCGGGGTGGTCGCAGATCAGCCAGGCGCGGTCGGCGCCGGGGCCCGCCATGACGTTGAGGTAGTACATGTCGTGGCCGGGCGCGGCGATGGACGGGCCGTGCCAGCCGTCCGGGATCAGGACGACGTCGCCGCCGCGCACCTCGGCCAGCACGTCGGTGCCGCTGCCGTGGCCGGACGGCGAGACCCGCTGGTAGCCGAGGCCGGGCGTGCCCTCGTGGTCGGCGATCTCGAAGTAGTAGATCTCCTCCAGCTCGGACTCCTCGCCCGGCCGGTACTCGTCGTGCTTGTGCGGCGGGTACGAGGACCAGTTGCCGCCGGGGGTGATCACCTCGACGGCGATGAGCTTGTCGCACTCGAAGACGCCGGCCGCGCCGAAGTTGTGAACCCTGCGCGAGCAGTTGCCGGTACCGCGCAGTTCGACGGGGACGGACTCGGCGGACCCGTAGCGGGCCGGCAGGCGCCGGTCGCAGCGGGCGCCGGTGAGCGCGAAGCGTCCGCCCGCGGTCGAGGTGAGGGCCGCGGTCGCGTCGCGCGGAACGTACACGAAGTCGCTGACGCCGCTGAACACGCTCGCGCGGCCGTGCAGTTGGAACTCGTCACGGCCGAAGTCGTCGGTGACAGCGATGTCACAGCCGCCGCCGAGCGAGGTGACGATCCATTCGCTGTCCCCGGCGGTGAACAGGTGCGTGCCGCCGGGCGGCAGTTCGAGGACGCGGAGGCTGGAGTGGTCCCAGCCCGCGCTCTCCGGGGTGACGTCCACGGCGTACGGGCCGCTCGCGGCCTTGCCCGCCGGCAGGTGATGTGCGCTGGTCATGAGGATGCCCCTTCTGGTCAGAGCAGGCCGACCGCGGTGTCCACCGCGGTCTCCACGTTGCCCTCGGCGGGATAGAGCAGGGACCGGCCGACGACCAGGCCCTGGACGGTGGGCAGCCGCAGGCACTTGCGCCACTTCTCGTACGCGCCCTCCTGGTCCCTGCCGACCTCGCCGCCGAGCAGGACGACGGGCAGGGTGGAGGTCTCGAGCGCCGCGGCCATGTCGTCCGGGTCGTTGGTGACCGGGAGTTTCAGCCAGGTGTAGGCGGAGGTGCCGCCCAGGCCTGAGGCGATGGCGATGGAGCGGGTGACGGCCTCCGAGCCGAGGTCGTTGCGCACCCTGCCCTCGACGCGGCGGGAGATGAACGGCTCGACGAACACCGGGAGCCGCCGCTCGGCCATGGCGTCGATGGCCCGGGCGGTGGACTCCAGGGTGGTCAGCGAGCCCGGGTCGTCGTAGTCGATGCGGACGAGCAGCTTGCCCGCGTCGAAGTTCAGCCGGTCGATGTCCTCGGCGCGGTGGCCGGTGAAGCGGTCGTCCATCTCGAAGGCGGCGCCGGCCAGGCCGCCGCGGTTCATCGAGCCCATCACGACCTTGTTCTCCAGCGCGCCGAGCAGGAGCAGGTCGTCCAGGATGTCGGCGGTGGCGAGCACCCCGTCCACGCCGGGCCGCGACAGCGCGATGCACAGGCGTTCCAGCAGGTCGGCCCGGTTGGCCATGGCCAGCCGGCGGTCGCCCACGCCGAGTGCGCCGCGCGCCGGGTGGTCGGCGGCCACGATCATGAGGCGGCCGCTGTCGCCGAGGAGGGGCCGGCGCGTACGGCGGGCCGCCGCTTCGGCTATGGCCTCCGGATGCCGGGCGCGCACCCTGACGAGGTCGGGGATGGTGATGCTCAAGGGTTGGCTCCGATCAGGGGGTGGCGGTGTCAGCCGCGGGCGGCCACGAGATCCTCGACCTCGGTGGCGGTCGGCATCGCGGAGGAGCATGCCAGGCGGGAGGCGACGATGGCGCCGGCCGCGTTGGCGTACCGCATCGTCTTCTCCAGGTCCCAGCCGCCCAGCAGCCCGTGGCAGAGCGAGCCGCCGAACGCGTCGCCCGCGCCGAGGCCGTTGACCACCTCCACGGGCACGGGCGGCACTTCGGCGGTGGTGCCGTCGCGGTGGACGGCGAGGACGCCCTTGGGGCCCTGCTTGACGACGGCCAGCTCCACGCCCGCCTCGATCAGGGCCTCGGCGCAGGCGCGCGGTTCGCGGAATCCGGTGGCCACCTCGCACTCGTCGAGGTTACCGACGGCGACGGTGACGTGCCGAAGGGCTTCGGCGTAGTACGGGCGGGCCTCGTCCGGGTTCTTCCAGAACATCGGGCGCCAGTCGAGGTCGAAGACCGTGGTGCCCTGCTTGGCACGCGCCTTGAGGGCCGCGAGCGTGGCGGAGCGGCTGGGCTCCTCGCTCAGGCCGGTGCCGGTGATCCAGAAGATGCGGGCCGCCCGGATGGCGAAGAAGTCCAGCTCGTCGGTGTGGATCTCCAGGTCGGGCGCCTTGGGCTGCCGGTAGAAGTACAGCGGGAAGTCGTCGGGCGGGAAGATCTCGCAGAACGTGACCGGCGTGGGGTAGGCGTCGACCGGGGTGACCCAGCGGTCGTCGACGCCGAAGTCCTTGAGCGCCTGGTGCAGGTAGGCGCCGAAGGGATCGTTCCCGGTGCGGGTGACGACCGCGGTGGTGCGGCCCAGGCGCGCCGCGGCGACCGCCACATTGGCCGCCGACCCGCCCAGGAACTTCCCGAAGGTCTCGACACGGGTGAGCGGTACGCCGATCTGCAGGGGGTAGAGGTCAACCCCGATGCGACCCATGGTGATCAGGTCGTAGGACTCGGTCATACGCGTCGCTCCTCATGCTGGATACGGACTGCCGGGGGATGCGGACTGCCGGAGACCGGTGTGTCCTAGGTGTATGACCGGGGACGGAGCCCTGTCAATACTTTGTACTTACATTCTCACGTGCTCGTGAAATGATGTCTTAACAAAGTATTGACAGGGGGGTCTGTCAGGGACTTACATCCCGTCCCAACAAGACAGCCGAGTTCGTCGCCCCTGGCCCGGCATTTCCCTCAGTACGGGCCCCAAGGCCCAGGCACCCCGCCCGGACCGTTTACTCTGCTCCCTTTCCCCTGTCGCACAGTGAGGTGCCGGAAAGATGGATCGCTCGTCTCGCCCCCGTTCCCGCAGAATCGCCCCCGTTGTGGCCGCAGCCGCCGCGGCAGCCCTGGTGCTCGCCGGATGTTCCAGCGACTCCGGCGGCAAGAAGGCCGAGGAGAACGCGGACAACGCGTCGGCCGGCAAGGCCGACACCCCCCGCATGAAGGTCGCGATGGTCACCCACGCGGCGCCCGGCGACACCTTCTGGGACCTCATCCGCAAGGGCGCGGAGGACGCCGCCGCCAAGGACAACATCGAGTTGGTCTATTCCAACAACCCGGACTCCGCCAAGCAGGCCAACCTGGTCCAGAACGCGATCGACCAGAAGGTCGACGGCATCGCGGTCACCCTGGCCAAGCCGGACGCCATGAAGTCCGTGGTCGCCAAGGCGGAGAAGGCCGGCATCCCGGTCGTCGGCCTCAACGGAGGCATCGACGACTGGAAGGAGCAGGGTCTCCTGGAGTACTTCGGCCAGGACGAGTCGGTGGCCGGTGAGGCCTTCGGCGAGAAGCTCAACGAGCTCGGCGCGAAGAACAACATCTGCGTCATCCAGGAGCAGGGCCACGTAGCTCTGGAGGCGCGCTGCGCCGGTGTGAAGAAGACGTTCAAGGGCAAGACCACGAACCTCTACGTGAACGGCACCAACATGCCGGCCGTGAAGTCGACGATCACCGCCAAGCTCAAGCAGGACTCCTCGGTCGACTACGTGGTCACCCTCGGCGCCCCGTTCGCGCTGACCGCCGTGCAGTCCGTGGGTGACGCGGGCAGCAAGGCGAAGGTGGCGACGTTCGACCTGAACAAGGAGATGGTCAAGGCCATCGAGGACGGCGACGTCGAGTTCGCCGTCGACCAGCAGCCCT
>NZ_JBFAHW010000038.1:0-92258 GCF_040654355.1 Streptomyces sp. NPDC050704
GATGGCCAGCGGCGACAGGGCCCGCCACCGGCTCTCCCGATCCGGAGACCGGCAGCTCAACTCCGTTCTCCACACCATCGCCGTTGTCCAGATTCACATGCCCAACTCGCCCGGGCACACCTACTACCAGCGGAAACTCTCCGAAAGAAAGACTGCCAGGGAAGCCAAACGCTGCCTGAAACGTCGCCTGGCCGATCATGTCTGGAAAGTCATGCTCACCGACGAACGACGAGCCCAACCTCTTGCCGTCACGCCTTGACAGACACAGAGGCACCCCCCGAGATGCGGGGTGTGTTGACAGAGGGTCAGACGGGAATCATGAGAGGAACATCGACCATGGCTGCTCCCAAAAAGTACTCGCTGGAGTTGCGTGAGCGTGCGGTGCGGATGTACCGCACCGCCGACCCGAGGCCGCAGATCAAGAAGCTCGCCGTCGATCTCGGCGTGCATCCGGAGGCCCTGCGCGGCTGGATCCGACAGGCCGAGGCGGGCGCCGGCGAGCGGGATGACCGGCTGACCACCGACGAGCGGGCGGAGCTCGCCGCGCTGCGCAAGGAGAACGTCCAGCTCAAGCGGGCGAACGGTCCTGCGGATGGCCTCGGCGTCTTTCGCGGCGCAGCTCGACCCGACCCGGCCCAGGTGACGGCGCTCGTTGACGAGCATCCCCGCCTGGGGGTCGAGTGCGTACTCCGGGAATTCCCCATTGCCTCCTCGACGTACTACCGCTGGCGTCGTGCCGAGCGGGAGCCGTGCGGACGCCGGCGCCGGGACGTGGAACTCAACGAGCAGATCAAGGAGATCCATGGCCCGGTCCGCACCACGCAGGATCCGGGAAGCATCGGCCGCCTCCGGCAGGTTGCGGGCGCGGCCGGTGCCGATGGACACGGTCGGCCGCAGGATCCGCCCCTCAAGGTCGCGCAGGGCTGCCCGTCGTGGTCGACGGGCTGTGCCAGCAGTGCGCGCAGCGCGAGCACCTCGCGGACCGCGGCAGTGGTCAGCGGCAGCAGCAGTGCGACGCCGAACTCGTCACCTCCCAGGCGGGCGGCGAGCCCGCCGCGGTCGGCCGTCCACTGGTCCAGGCGCCGGCCGGTCGCGGCGATCAGGGCGTCACCGGCGGCATGCCCAAGGGTGTCTTTGACGGCCTTCAGGCCATCAACGTCGGCGACCAGGACGTGCAGGTACGCGCGGTAGGTGCGGGCGAGCCTGGCCGTGCGGTCGATGAGGATGTCGCGGCCGGGCAGGCCGGTCAACGGGTCCCGGCGGGCGACCTGCAGCTGGCGGCGCACGCGCACGTCGTCGGCGAGCACGGCCAGGGCCAGCGGCACAGCGGCCGCGGCGATGGCGAGTGTGCGGGAGTGCTGCCGTACGGCAGCAGAGGCGGGCATGATGGTCTCCGTTCTCGCCCCTTTGTGGGCGGACATGAGAGAGGCGCACCCCGAGCTGTCGAGGCTGATGGGGGTGCGCCTCTTGCTGTGATCATTTGTTTTCGGCCTGCCCAGGCGGTCGGGCGTGCTGGACGGTGCTTCCCGTCTCGTGACGGGGACGGGAAGCACTCGGGGTGGTCGGCCTGCTCTTGTTGACTGGCCCCGAGCTACCGCCTGCCGCACAGAAGGTGGGGTCCGCCGGTCTGGCGGACCCCATTCCACTGTCGCCAATTGGCGACAGTTCCCTCAGGACAGAGCCGAGGGCCGCCGCGGCGGTGGCACTGCCCGCAGCAGATCCCACAGCGGCTGTGAACCCGCCGCCCACGTACCGAGCAGGCGCCGGTCCACCAGGTGCAGCCGCTGGGATTTCGCGAAGTCCTGGCCGGGCTTCGAGATCCGCCCGTTCGTCACCAGGACCACCACATCCGCCTTGTGTACCGGGCGGGCCGTCCCGTTGAGGACCTGCAGGTCCGGCGTGCCCACCGCCGAGCCACGGTCGCCGCCCCGACGGTGCTTGCACTGGATCACCCAGCGCCGTCCGAACGGGTCCGTTGCCTTCACGTCGGCGCCCAGGTCACCACCCCCGCCGACCCGTTCCGCGTCCCGGCAGCCGTCCCGGCGCATCAACTCCCGCACCGCGTGCTCGAACTCCCGGTGATGCAGGGCATCCAGCTGCGGCAGCGCGTAGCGCAGACCGCGCGCCTGGACCTGCTCCCACCGCGCTCGTTGCCGGCGCTGATACACCCAGCCGCCGCCCGCCAGGGCCGCGAGCACCACCACGGCGATGAGCACCCACCAGTGGGCCAGCAGCCAGTTGACCACCGCCACGAACAGACCGATGACGACGACCGCCACCGCCAGGACCGCGACCAGTTGGTTGTCCGCCTGCCGCCGCTGACGCCTGCCCCTCCCCCGTGTCCGCCGCCTCACGGGCGGCCGCCGACGCGTCACCGTTCGCCGTCCGACGACGCCCACGGAATCGGGTACGACACCGTGGGCTGTGGTCGCTTCGCCTTCGTCGTGCTGTTCTCGAACTTGATCGGGTACTGCACCGTCGGCTGCGGCTGCGGCCGCGGGATCTTGCCGTTGCCCCCGCCCGTGCTGACGCCGCCGTTCGTCATACCGATGGCCGCCAGTGCGACCACGGCTAATATCGCCATGTCCCGGCGCGCTCCCGGAGCCCAGCGGGAATACCCGCGAACCGGCGTCCCGTCGGAGCGCACATACGGTTTGACCCAAGGCACGTTGTCCCCCTCGTCGTGTGTCCCCGCGCAACTGCCCATCGTTGCAGCGGCCACTGACATTGGGTCAGGAAACCACCACTCCACGTGATCAAGCCAGGCGTGAACAGGCCAGGTCAGGGATATGCGGGGCTCTGCCCCACGGGCTCCGCGCCGATGCCCGTGGCTGAGGCCGTGGTGCGAGCTGAGCATGCGCGGAACACTCTCTATACAGCTGGGCCATGGTTGTCGGCCGTCTCCGCAAGTCCGGTGAGGTCTACGAAGCCCACCTCCCTTGCTCCCTGCAGATGCAGGCGGCGCAGTAGCAGTGCGGCCGGACGTAGTTGCCCCGGCGTCCCTGTACCGACCACAAGGGCCAGTGGTTCGTACGCGGCAGCCACCCGCCTTCTTCTGCATGCGCGCCAGCCGGGAGCACGCCTGGCAGTTCTTCGGGATGCGTCCGTGGGCGGCGATCATCCGCTCGTAGGCGTCCCGGCTGTCGGGCATCCAGAAGTCGGCCAGGTCGACCAGCGGGCAGCCGCCGTCGGCGGCGTCGAACACAGCCTGTGCGATGTCCTGGTTGGAGTCGGCGCCCATGGAGTCGACCGGGCACTCCAGGGCGTCCCGAACGGCCTTGCGCGTCTCGGTCCGGGCCGGGGACCGCAGGCCCGCCTGGGTAGCGGCCCCCGGTGCGCGAGCGGGGCCTTGTTCTCCCGCGCCCAGATGTTCGGCGAGGCCGCCTTCCACGGCGTGACGTTCACCGACCCAATCGTCTCGCCTCGGGACATGCCACCGACCTCCCGCCGGTCCCACAACCCCCAGGCCCTACGCTCGAAACCGCTAACACTTTCACCGGGAGGCGACGATGAACAGCGCCCCGTGGACCATCGAGCGGATCAGCGACGCCCTCGGCAACCCGACCCTCGCCCAGCGGTTCCTAGGCGAAATCAACCGGGCACCCGCGCACCAACTGCTCACCGTCTTCGCCAAGTGGGAGCGCATCGCCAAGAACACCCTCGCCGCGTTCGAGAACAGCCGTGAGATTGTGGCCGCCGTCCAGCGCGGCGAAGAGCCCTCCGGCGAGTGGATCGACGGCACCGACCGCCTCCAGCAAGCGGCTGAGCGAATCGCGTCACAGGGCGCCGCCTGACCTGCCACCTCTTACCGGGTGTACCAGCTCCGCTACCCGAAGGCCGTCGAAACCGTCTGGGACTCCCTCCCCGACGACGCCAGAGTCGAACTCGAACGAGCCCTCATCGTCATCTGCCAAGCCCCCTGGACGCACACAGAGCCCTGCAGCGACGACCCCAACGACGGACAGCGGACACGCGCCCTGAAGCACACCGCAATTCGGTCTCCTCACGCGCCCGTGATGCGCGGCGGTCGGGCAGTTGGCGGACCGGCCACCGCCCCGGCTTCCTGGCAATCAACTGACCTACCTGCGGCGTGAGTTGGAGCGGCACCGACTGATGACACATGTCCGCGGCTACCGCCGCGCGGACGGTACCTACGTCCGTCCGCACCACCGCCGTACCTCGCCCCAGCGGCGTTCGTCCTGCTCGGCCAGTCCCCACTCCTCGTCGGGCGAGTACGGCCGTTGCCCGACCTCGGCCGGCTCCGACGACGCGAGTGCAGGGTTACCACCGTGCGGACGGTACCTACGTCCGCACGCACCACCGCCGGATCAGCCGGCCTGTTGCCGTGGCGGCCGGCGGAGGCG
Source organism: Streptomyces sp. NPDC050704 (assembly GCF_040654355.1). Taxonomy (NCBI): domain Bacteria; kingdom Bacillati; phylum Actinomycetota; class Actinomycetes; order Kitasatosporales; family Streptomycetaceae; genus Streptomyces; species Streptomyces sp. NPDC050704. Next base: position 4,365 of record NZ_JBFAHW010000038.1, read on the forward strand.
GCACCCTCCTGCTCATCCTCGTGCTGCTGGTCTTTGGCAGCGGAGGCACAGGCCGGAGTTCTCCCAGCCAGCCTCCCAGCTCGCCAGCCAGCATCGGCGGCCAGTTACCCCACCGGTAAGCGACACCGGGAGGGGCCCGGACACTTCACACCCGGACCCCTCCCGGCGTCCATCAACCTCGGTCAACGTCGCCGCCTTCGACGAGTACAAGACACTCTCCCGCCGCGCCGGAGCCGCATCCACCCGAAGTGCCGCTCCGCCGACCTGATCGGCTACAGCGTCATGGGTTTTCTCGTTTCTCCACAGCGCGACCGATGAGTTTGCGGCTCCCGGCCGGTCCAAGCTCGTGACACCCTAGGAAAGGACACCGCCATGTCGGAGCTTCTCGTCGACTTCATCACCTCCCTCGACGGCCACGCATCGGGAGAGGGATGGCCCGGGTTCTGGGGCCTCGAGGGCCCGGAGTACCTCGCATGGCTCGGCAAGCAGCCCAAGGCCACCTACCTGATGGGAGCGAACACCTACCGCCTGATGTCGGGCTTCGCCGCAGGCGAGGTCCCGAATGGCCAAGACGAGTTCAGGCCCGAAGAAGAGGCGTCCGTCGACGAGCTCACGCAAGCGTCCAAGGTGGTGTTCTCCTCCTCACTCGAGGAGCCACTGACGTGGGCCAACTCCACGCTCGTCCGCGACGACGCCGTAGAGGCGGTCCGCGCCATGAAGTCGAGTGCCTCGGGGCTCCTCAGCACGATCGGCAGCCTCAGCCTGTGCCGGTCCCTGCTACGAGCCGGACTCGTCGACCGCTTCCGGGTCGTGATGTTCCCTGTGATCACCGGGGCCACGGGCGAAGAACGTATCTACGACGGCTATCCGGACGTTGCCCTCGAGATGATCGAGCACCGCACCTTCGACGGCCGCATCCAGCTGGTCGAGTACAAGCCCCGCGTGCTCGAGCACCCGCCGCTCGACGTCCCTGCGTGACGTCGCCCCGTCCGCCGGTCTGGACGGCTGCCAGGCCGGCGCCGGCGGGCGCGGAGCAAGACCTATAGAGGGCGAACGGCCGACGTCAGGACGCCCGGTCCGTCGCGTCGAAGGAGGAAAGTCGCGTGCTGACAGAACATCCAGCTCACGGCCGGAGGCATTCTCCCTGCGGATCGAAGCAGATGAGCCCGTGTTCGCGAGCCAGCGCAGCGGCGTACTCGGACATCTCCTCGGGGGTTGAGGAACATCGGAACGAAAACCGGCGCTAAGGATCTGTCGGCCCTGGTGGGCGGCTGACGGAGCGTCGGCGGCCGGACCCGTCTGAAGTCTTCCCGCAGATAACGCCCTCTTATCTGCGGGATCGCTGATCCCGACCTGCGGCGACGTTCTCGGGGCCGTGCGCGAAGCGGCCCCGTTATCTGTGGCAAGGGGAAGCGGTGCCCGCTGTCGTACGACTGCCCGCCGGGAAGGCGTTGACCGTCCGCGCGGCGGCCGACGTGTTCCTCGACTCGCTGGACAACGCGAACACGCTCCGGTCGTACGGAATCGGCGTCGGCAAGACCGCCGAACACCTCGGCGAGGCCCGCCCGCTGGCCACAGTCGCGGACGACGAGATCGGCGGCGCCCTCGAACAGCTGTGGGGCGAGGCGGCGGTCAACACGTGGAACGCCCGCCGGGCGGCGGTGCTGTCCTGGCTGGGCAGGTGTGCCGAGCGCGGGTACGACGGCCCGAAGGTGCCAGCCTGGGTGAAGCGGATGCCCCTGCCGGACTCGGAGACTCCGGCCCGCTCGAAGATGGCGGTCGACCGGCTGATCGCCCGCCGCGACGTCCATCTCCGGGAGCAGACGCTGTGGCGGATGCTCTACGAAACCGCCGCGCGGTCGGAGGAGATCCTGGGCGTCAACATCGAGGAGCTGGACCTCGCCGGGCGCCGGGCTCCGGTGAAGGCCAAGGGCGCGAAGCCGCGCACCCGCCGCCGCGGCGTTACGCGCGAGGACTACGTCCTGGAGCCCGTGTACTGGGACGCCGGTACCGCCCGCCTGCTGCCCCGGCTGATCAAGGGCCGTACGCGGGGGCCGGTGTTCGTCACCCACCGCAAGCCGGGTCCCGGCAAGGTCATCGCGCCGCGTGACGTGTGCCCGGACACCGGGCTGGTCCGGCTGTCTTACGGCCAGGCCCGCGCCCTGCTGGATGCGCACACGGCCATCGGCGGCGTACCGGGCACGGGCTGGGACCTGCACGAATACCGGCATTCCGGGCTCACCCACCTCGGCGAGGCCGGGGCCAGCCTGCCGATGCTGATGGCCAAGTCCCGGCACAAGAAGCCGGAGAACGTACGGCGCTACTTCCACCCGTCGGCGGAAGCGATCGCCGAGGTCACCAGCCTGCTCGCACCCGGCGACGCGCGCCGCTGACCCTGCTGTCACCGGTGTGCCCTACCGCCGTCCCGGCGCCCACGCCGCCAGGGGCATAGTCGGCCAAGGGCCTCCGGGGCCCGCGAGTAGCAGCGTAGGCCGACTCTCTCCTCTTGGTCGGCCGGATCGCGGGTGGAGGCCTCAGACGGAGAACCGGACGTCGGTGAGCTGCTCGGACACGACCCACAGGCGCTGCTGGACGGCCGTGTCGTGGGACTTCTTGCTGGAGGCGACCACCTCGGGGTATCCGCGGGTTCCGCCCACGCCGTTGGGGCCGTAGAACTGGCCTCCGGTGACGACGGGATCGGTGGCCGCCCTCAGGGTGGGCAGCGCTCCCATGGCGGCCGGCTGGGTCAGCAGAGGCTGGACCAGTTCGGCCCCCTTGCGCACCAGGCCGCTCATGTTCTGAGTGAGTTCGGTATCCGACGCGCCGGGATGCGCGGCGGCGGCGATGGTGGTGTGGTGCGGGGCGAGGCGGCGCTGGAGTTCGTAGGTGAACATCAGGTTGGCCAGCTTGGCCTGACCGTAGGCGACAACCCGGTTGTAGGAGCGGTCGAACTGCAGGTCGTCGAAGTGGATGTCGGCCCGGATGCGGTGGCCGAAGCTGCTGACGGTGACCACCCGGGAGCCGGGCACGGGCAGCATCAGGTCCAGCAGCAGGCCGGTGAGCGCGAAGTGCCCGAGGTGGTTGACCCCGAACTGCATGTCGAACCCGTCCTCGGTCTTCTGCCGGGGTGTGAACATCACGCCCGCGTTGTTGATGAGCAGGTCGATCTTCGGATGCGCCGTGTGCAGCTCATCGGCGGCCGTGCGTACCGATTTGAGGGAGGCGAGGTCCAGGCGCTGGAGGCTGAGCTTGGCGCCCGGGGCACGCTCGCTGATGCGGGCGAGGGCCTCGCGGCCCTTGTCGAGGTTGCGCACGGCGAGGACGACGTGCGCGCCATGCTCGGCCAGGGCCCGCGCGGTCTGCAGCCCGAGGCCGCTGTTGGCGCCGGTGACGACGGCGACCTTGCCGTCCTGGATAGGTATGTCCTGTTCGGTCCACCGGTCGGTCGTGCTGGCCATGATCAACCTCCATAAAGTGAATTATGCTTCATGTTGTAGAGTGAAGCATCATTCATCTTTCGTCAAATGGTCCCGGAGGGCTCCATGACCTCACCCCGACCGCTGCGTGCCGACGCGGCCCGCAACCGCGCCCGGATCATGACCGCGGCGCATGAGCAGATCACCGAGCACGGGCCCGAGGTGTCGATGGAGCAGATCGCCGCTGCTGCGGGCGTCGCGGTCGGAACCCTGTACAAGCACTTCCCGAACAAGAGCGACCTGGTCGCATCCGTGGTCGCCGCCTCGTTCGAAACACTCGCCGACGACGCCGAAGAGTGCCTGCAACGCGAGAGCCAGGGTTCACCCGCCATGGCGGAGCTGACCGGCTTCCTCAGCCGTGTGATGGACACCGTCGCCCACAACCGCGCCGTCAAAGCAGCCGCGTACGCGCTCGGCGCCGACCACGCAGCCCACCCCGCCATGCAGGAGGTGGAGACCCGCGTCACCCAGGCCCTCGGCCGGCTCATCCGCACCGCACAAGCCCAGGGCGGTCTGCGCGCCGACTTCACCGTCGACGACCTGTACCTGATGCTCTACACCCTCCCCGCCGACCAGCCACCCACCGCCCGCGCCCGATGGCTCGCCCTCCTGCTCACCGGGCTCACCGCCCGCTGACCGACCGCGGGGCTACGCCGCCGTCGCGGCCACCGCCGGGACGCCCTCTACGACCGCCTCGCCTGCCGACAGAAGGCGTACCGGGCCCGCCGACGGGCCGCCGAGCGGGTCCGCGAAGCCGTAACGGCCCCGGCCGGTGTGACGACTCGCGGAACCAGCTCCGGGGCTCTGGCCAGCCCGGACGCCTAGTAGGGCTCCGTTAGGTCCTTCTGTCCGTCGTGTTCAGCGGCATGGTGGGTGTGTGGATGCACATGAAGTGAACCGTATGCGGGCGAAGTTGGCGTTGTTCGTGGCCGATGTGTTCGCGTCGGTGCCGCGTAAGCATCAGCGGGCAAAGGGTGACTGCTATCTGCGGGGGCTGATGCTGGACGTCCTGCGCGCCTGCCAAACAGAGCGCAGACCTGACCTGCGCGAACAGGTCAACACCCGGCGAAAATGATCAAGAGTGTCGGCATGTGGACTCGCACACTCTCCTGAGGGCTGAAGCCCGCGCAGGGGCGAGAGACACAAGATCGAGCGATTGAGCGCTGCGGAGAAAACGGAGAACGAGCAGGCCATCACGTTCGAGGAGCCCGACGCCGGAGGGATAGGCCAGGCACCCGCCGACGAGTCAGTCGGTGGACCAGGCGCGCAGCTGCGCAGCGATCTCCTGAACGCGGGCACCCTTGTGCTTGGCCCGCATGACGAGCGCGAGGGCCTCCTCCGGCTCGTAGTCCAGCGTGACGCCGTTGGTGTTGAGGAACGTCTCGGCGACCAGCCAGGCGAAGAACTCGTTCTTCGCCTCCAGCGGCTCGTGCAGCGCGATGCTCTCCAGCATGGCCGCGGCCTTGAGCCAGTCGCTCGCGTACACGTCGCGGCCCATGTAGTGGGCCTGCGCTCGGGCGCAGGCGCCGTCGAGCACGCCCAGGTCGAGACAGGCCGGGTCGCCCGGGAGGGTCTGCGCGATCTGCAGGAGCTCTTGTGGGGTGAGGAACCGGGTCACGCGGCGTGACCGTGCTGCTGGGACTCGTGGAGGTCGCGGCTACCCATGGGCGCGGGGTCGGGCCACGCGGGCGTGCTGGTGTCGGCGGCGTGGGTGTCCTGGGTGGCGAAGACCTCGGCGAGCTGCGGGACGCGGTCGCGGGTCTTGCCGAGGGCCTTGAGAAACGGGTCCTCGGCAGCCTTGAGCGCGGCTTCGCGGACGAAGTCCTGGGGGGACTTGCCGACGATGTCGGCGGCTGCCGCGACGCGCGCGTACTCCTCCGAGTCGAAGGGCGGCACCGGGGATCCGTTCTGGTCCATACGAGCGACGGTACCAGCGGCCTCACTCCCTGCCGACATCGTTCGGGCAAAAAGAGAGGGGCAGTGGCCGGTCGACGGCGGGCGCCCCTTCAAGTCTTCAGTGAACGTGCCGCGGGCTCATTCGGGGTGCGTGATGGTCACGTGCTGGTGCGGGCGGCCTCGGATTAGGTGTCGAAGAAGCGGTCGCCCGTGAACTTGTGGTGAGTGAGTTGCGCAGCGACGGACTGTTCGTCGCCCCATCGGCCCAAGTCGCTGGCGAGCGCGAGGGCGTACTGGACGACCGCCTGCTTCAGGAGCTCGTACTTTGCCGGTGTCACCACGCGCATCCCCGGTTGCGGGTGGCCTTGGCGTCGCAGACGCGGCTGGAGTGCGCCATGACGGACAGGGCCTTGACCTCGGGGTTGTTCTTGTTGAGCCAGCTGATGCTGCCGCCGAGCTGGAGCACCCCGCAGAACGGCGTCTCGTTGCGCGCAGGCGGTTCTACGATGGCGCCGATGGCTTCCTATGCGAAGGACCCACGCTGCATCGCCGTGGCCGAGGCCATGGTCCGGTTGCCGCGCCGTTCCTGTCCCGAGGGGCCGGCGGCTACGGCGGCTCCTGCCAGGTGAACCTGGACGACGAGGAGGCCGTCGGGCTTGGCGGAGTCGAACTGATCAGGGCCGCGATGCGCAAGGCGGCCCGACAGCTCGACGGGAAGGTCGAGACAGTCGGCTGGATCGGCACCCGCTTCGGCACGATGGTCGCCGCGGCGAACCCCTGACCAACCCGCAGTCCGCAGGCCTCGGCCCATACGACGGGTACATGTACCCCATGGCGGGCGAGCGGAGGCGATGGCTGGTCGTCACGGGCCGGGAACGGGAGACCGTTGAGGGCTGCGAGAGCGGGGCACACTCTGCCGGATGGTGTGTCGGTTGTGACCTGAGTGCGCGGGCCGCCGACGCGTGTATCGCCGGGGCCCGTGCGCTCAGCTCCGCGACGTCAGGGCCCCTCTGAAGGGCGGACACGTCGCGGGTGAAGCGCCGGCGCTCGACCGCCGGCGCTTCGAGGGTGAACAGCAAGCAGGGGAGCCCGCTCTCCTGGCTTGAGGGCTTGCCCGGACCAACGGACGATGCCCACGACCTCCACCGGGCTCAACGGCCCGCTGGCGGGTCTGTGCCCTGAGACTGCCCGGGGCGACGGAGAAGCAAAGCGGGTTACGGACAAGGCCGGACAGATTCTGAACGATAAGCCTCTGCAGGGCTTCGGCGTAGTCGCGTCGCGTCCGGTTTGCGGTCGTGTGGGGCTGAGATGAGTGCACATGCTACGCGGGTCGTGGAGTCCTGATGCCCGGTCGGTTTCTGGGCATACGCGGAGCACGCCGTTCGCGTCAGTCCGTGGTCTATGTTGACTGTCGGTCTGTCAGGACAACCGCCAGATGATGAAGTATCCGCGACTCGTTCCCCCCTGCAATTCGGCCCGGACCTGCGCGATGAGATCTATGGCGTCGTCCGTCAGCTGGGCACGGGCTTCCGCTCGTGCGGGCCAGGCGCTCCATGGCGACCCGGCTTCGATACTGACGTTGTCGACCTCGCCTTCCGACTCCGCCCACGTCACGAGCTGTGGAAGCCGTGGGCCGTCCGTGGCGACGAGCCCGATGAGCTTGCCGCGGAGGGCCGCGTACCGCACGTGGATGACGTCGGAGGCGTAGAGATCGAGAAGGTTGTCGACGTCTGGGTTGATGTTCCATTCCTCGACTGACAAGTGCGGCTTGGCGACTTCGTCCAGCTCGTCGAGCGCAGCGAGCAGTCGCTCGGCCCACTTGATCAAGGCGAGATACGGCTCGGCTCGCTTGTCGCGTAGATCCTGCGCATGCGATCGCTCGTGAAGCGCGCGTTCTTGCGCGGCGGACAGCCGCTCTTGCGTGTCGAGCGTGTCGCGCATGTTCTCCCGCTGTGCGCGCAGGGAGAGCAGTGTCGTCACCAGGCTCGCGACGACCGCCAACCCTGCGACTCCTGTAGACGCCAGACTCACGATGATCTGGGGCTCCACGAGCGTCAGTCTCCCAGGGCTTCGGCGTTGTCGGTGAGGTGCGGATCCGGTGGGCAGTCAAGTGGGTGCCACTTCGGGGAAATCGAAGGCATGACTTCCAAAATCAGAGAGTTTCCTACGCCCCGTGCTCCGAGTGGAAGACCATGCTTGCCGACGCATCATCGCCGATCCCGCCCGCCCTTACTGACTTCGGCGTTATAGCGTCTGAGGCTTTGTCGGCTCCGGTGACAGGGTTCGTCGTGGCTGGTAGCCCGGAAGTATGCGGTATCCAGACGGGGGCGGGCTGACCGCCGAGCAGCGCCAGCGCCACGAAGAGGTACGCATGCGGGCCGCTGACCTCTTCGAGGAGGACATGAAAGTCCCGTACGTCGCCCGGGAGTTACGGGTGAGCGAGAAGTCGGTCTACCAGGGGCGCCGTGCCTGGGCGTCCGGCCGGCGGGAAGCGCTGCGTTCCCAGGGGCCCCGGGCTACGACTGCCGTCTCGGCCCCGACCTGCAGGCCAAGCTCGCCGTCTGGCTGGAGGAGGGGCCAGCCGCGCACGGCTGGAGAGACGACCAAGTCTGGACCGCCGCAAGGTGCGCACGCTGATCGGACGCAAGTTCCATCTCTCCTACAGCGTCTCCGGGGTGACCCGGCTGCTGCACCGGATGGGCTTCAGCGTGCAGATGCCCGCCCGGCCCGCCGCCGAACGTGACGAGGACGCCATCACCGCATGGCGGGAGGTGACCTGGCAGGAGGTAAAACCCTCCGGGCGGCGACCGGCGCGTTCGTCTGCTTCGAGACGAAGCGGGCGTGACCGGCCGTCCGCCCAAGGGCCGCACCTGGGGCCGGCGCGGCATCACCCCAACGGTGCGCGTTTCCGGCCGTGGCCGTGGACGGCTGTCGGTGGCCGGGCTGCTGTGCTACCGGCCCGGCCTGCCCGCCCGCCTGTGCTACCGGCTGCGCCGGCATACCGGCCGTAAGGGCGAGCGCCGCTCGCTGGGCGAGAGGGACTACATCCGCCTGCTGGATGGCGCCCACCACCTGCTGAAGGCCCCGCTGATCGTGGTGTGGGACCGGCTGAGCACCCACATCTCCAAGGCGATGCAGACGCTCGTGGCCGAGCGGGACTGGCTGTCAGTGGTCCTGCTGCCCGGGTATGCGCCCGACCTCGATCCAGTCGAGGGCATGTGGGCGCATATCAAAAGGAGCCTGGCCAACCTGGCCGCCCGCACCCTCGGAGAGCTGGAGACTCTGCTCCGCAGACGGCTCAAGACGCTGCAGTACCGGCACCGCGTCCTCGGCGGATTCCTCGCCGGGACGGGCCTCACTCTCGGCAGAACGGACCGACCCTGAAAACGCCGAAGTCAGTAACCCACGGACAGCCGAAGCGTCGAGCTCCGGGCTACGCCCAGGTCACTCCTCACTGTCAGCCGTGGAATGTTGTGGTCTCCCTCAGCGTGGCACGCTCAGTGATGATGTGGTTTACCGGTGCGGCGTCGTCGGCGTATCCGAACGAGATCCCGACGAGCAGTTTTCCTGTGGTGACGCCGAGTTCGGCGCGTACCTCGTCGGCGTAGAAGCTCAGCAGTCCCTGCGGGCAGCTGGCCACGCCATACGCGGTCATCGCCAGAAGTAGCGTCTGCATGTAGGCGCCGACGTCGGCAGCCAGCCGCGCGTTGTCCTGTTCGGCGACGAAGAGGAACGCGACATGCGGTGCACCGTAGAACCCCAGGCTCTCGGCGTCATATGCCGCGCGCGCCGCATGGTCGTCAAGGCCGATGCCCAGTGTCCCGTAGAGCTGACCGCCGAAGGCGACCCGCCGCTCCTGCTGCACCGGCGAGTAAAGGTCATCGCTGTACGGGAAGTCGACCGACACGCGCCGTGCGGCGTGGGCCTCCTGAAGGGACGCCGCCAGACGGTCGCGCGACGCGCCACTGACGACCTCCACCCGCCACGGCTGCGCGTTGGAGTTGGACGGCGCCGCTCCAGCCAGCGAGAACATCGTGTGCATCGTCTCTTTGGGCACGGGCTCGGGCCGGAAAGCCCGCGTCGCACGTCGGGCACGGATCAGCTTCTCCGCGTAGCTGCTCAGCTCGGTGTGGTCGGACCAACTCATGGGACCCCTCATGATGTAAACGTGTCCGTTTACTTGAGATGAGATGGTAGCCCAGCGCCCCGAGCAAAGTAAACGCAGCCGTATGCTTTCTTCATGGGCACGATGGGTGACACGACGCGGCGAGGAGGGCGAGGCGCAAGGGAACGCATCCTGGCAGCCGCCGCCCGACTGTTCGCGGACCAAGGGATCACTGGGACCGGCATGGAGCAGGTCGCAGAGACGGCACCGGTGTCCAAGCGGACCCTCTACGCCCACTTCCGCTCCAGGAACGAACTGGCGATTGCCTACCTGCAGGCGCTGGCCTCGTCGGGGAACACCATGGAGGGTGTGCTGATCCGTGAGGGCCTCAGCCCTCGCGAGCGGATTCTTCGCCTGTTCGATCAACCCACCCCGGACACGCCCTCGGTGCGAGGGTGCCCCTTCATCGACGCAGCGGCAGAGTTCCCCGATCCGAAGCATCCGATCCACGCCTACGCCCGCGAACAGAAACTCCGGATGGTGCAGTTGGTCACCGATCTGGTGGCGGAACTGGGCTGCGGTGAACCCGCCGCACTCGCCGAGCAACTGGTGACCCTCGCGGACGGAGCAGCCAGCCGCGCCATGGTGCTGAACCAGGCGGACTACGGCCAGCACGCGCGCGCGGCCGCGAAGACCCTGTTGGAACAGGCTCTCACGCCTCCTTCAAGACGCTGACTTGCCGACGAAGACGAACGCACCCTACGGCCGAAGCCAGGCCAGGCGCGTAGGGCTCCGTGGCGGCCGCTTCCTGCTCCGACTACGTCATTCGGGATCAACCACCGCGTCCGCCTCGGCCGCGACGACTACGTCCGCGTCGGTACTGTCGACTACCCAGACCCTAAAACGCCGAAATCAGTAATCGGCCAAGACGAGATCGACGCGGACCTGGTTGCGTATCGCTCGAAGAACGTCTTCGTCATCCCCACTCTCATGCAGCGGGAGAAAAGCCCAGGTCACACCCTGGTGTTGCCGCTCGCTCACGTGACCGGCCTGCATGAAGCCCGAGGAGACCTACTGCAGAAGTTGGCTTTGTAGGTCAGTTTTGAGGCCAGTGGTGGGTGGGTTTTGACTCCAGTGGTGTCGGTGGAGAGTTGATGTCGGTGAGTTTTGACTCCACTGGGGGCCTTGCGGTGGGAGTATCGGAGTGCATCAGCTAGCCCTGGGTGGCCCAAGTGCCCCTTTCGAAGGTCGAGTTGTACGCGGCGATACGCCATGACGCTCGGGTCGAAGGGCTGTCCAGCAGGGCTTTGTCGGCAAAGTACGGGGTGGGCCGCAGGACGGTGGCGCTGGCGCTGGAGTCGGTGTGGCCGGCGCCGCGCAAGCAGCTTCCGCCCCGGATCTCGCGCCTGGATCCGTTCAAGGCCACGATCGACCAGATCCTGCGGGAGGATCTGGACGCGCCGCGCAAGCAGCGGCACACCGTCAAGCGGGTCTTCGACCGGCTGATCGACGAGCACGACGCCCGGGGCGTGACGTATTCGATGGTCCGCGCCTACATCGCCGGACGCCGTCCGGAGATCCGGGTGGAGGAGGGCCGGGGGCCGCCGCAGGTGTTCGTGCCGCAGACCCACCGCCCCGGTGACGAGGCGGAGGTCGACTTCGGGGACGTGTGGATCCACCTGGACGGCGTGTCCACCAAGGTGTTCCTGTTCTCGCTGCGCCTTTCGTTCAGCGGGAAGTCCGTGCACAAGATCTTCGCTTCGTGCGGGCAGGAAGCATTCCTGGAAGGCCACGTCCACGCGCTTCAAGTGCTGGGCGGCGTGCCGCGCGGCAAGGTCCGCTACGACAATCTACGCGCCGCGGTCAGCCAGGTTTTGGGCCGTACCCGGGGCCGGGTGGAAGCGACCGCTGGACGGCGTTCCGGTCCCATTTCTCGATCAACAGTTTCTACTGCAACCCCGGCATCGAGGGCGCCCACGAGAAAGGCGGCGTCGAGGGGCAGATCGGCTGGTTCCGCAGGAACCACCTGGTCCCCGTCCCGAAAGTTACCTCGCTGGCGGAGCTGAACGCGATGGTGGAGCTCTGGGACGAGGAGGACGACGCCCGCCGGATCATGCAGCGGGCGCTGACCATCGGTGAGATGTTCGCCGTCGAGCGCCCGCTGCTGGTGGCGCTGCCGGAGGAGGAGTTCGAGACCGGGCTGGTGTCCTCGCTGCGGGTGGACCGCTACAGCCAGGTCAGCGTGCGCACCAACCACTACTCGGTGCCTGTCAGGTTGATCGGCCGGATGGTGCGGGTCGTGCTGCACGCCTCCGAGCTCGTTGTCTACGACGCGCACAAGGAAGTCGCCCGCCACGAGCGGCTGATCGCCAAGGGCGGCTCCCGCCTGGAGCTGGACCACTACCTGGAAGCGCTGGTCCGCAAGCCTGGCGCGCTGCCCGGGGCGACCGCGCTGGACCAGGCCCGCTCGGCGGGCAGGTTCACCCCGGTCCACGACGCCTGGTGGCAGGCGGCCTGCACCGCCCACGGCGACGCGGAGGGCACCCGGGCGCTCATCTCCGTCCTGCTGCTGCACCGGCACATGGTCCACGACCACGTGGTCGCCGGGATCGCGACCGCGCTGCGGGCCGGAGCGCTGACCGCCGACGCGGTCGCCCTGAAGGCCCGCAAGTGGGGCGAGGCCGACCAGGGCGCCGAACAGCCGGCCGACCAGGACACCCCGCCACGCCGGGTGGACGGCGGGGCGACGGTGACCTCGCTGACCGAGCGGCGCCTGGCCGCCCTGCCACCCGACCCCAGGCCGCTGCCGTCGGTGGCCGCCTACGACCAGCTGCTGCGATTCCGCCGGCGTCCCGCCGACGGCCAGGCATACCAGGAAGAGGCACCGTGACCGCCAAGCGCAACCGCGGACTGACCGAACAGGCCGCCGACACCGCCGTGGACCAGGCATGCCGGATGCTCCGGCTGCCCACCATCCGCACCCAGTACCCCGAACTGGCCGAAGCCGCCGTCCGCGACCAGATGACCTACCGCGGGTTCCTGGCCGAACTGCTGCTGTCCGAATGCGACGACCGGGCACGGCGCCGCTCGGAGCGCCGGATCAAGGCGGCCGGCTTTCCGCGCGAGAAGTCGATCCGGCAGTTCGACTTCGACGCCAACCCTGTCATCGACGCGGCCTCCATCCACACCCTCGCCAAGTGCGACTTGGTCAAGAAGGGCCTGCCGCTGTGTCTGATCGGCGACAGCGGAACCGGCAAGTCCCATCTGCTCATCGCGCTGGGCACCGAGGCGGCGATGCACGAGTACCGGGTGAAGTACGTGCTGGCCACCAAGCTCGTCAACGAGCTCGTGGAGGCCGCCGACGAGAAGCTACTGGCCAAGACCATCGCCCGCTACGGCCGCGTCGACCTTCTCTGTATTGACGAACTAGGCTATATGGAGCTTGATCGTCGCGGGGCGGAGCTGCTGTTCCAGGTTTTGACGGAGCGTGAGGAAAAGAATTCTGTGGCGATCGCCTCCAACGAATCCTTTGGAGGCTGGACCAAAACCTTTACGGATCCAAGGCTCTGCGCGGCCATCGTGGACCGATTGACGTTCGGCGGCAACATCATCGAGACCGGCACCGACTCCTACCGTCTGGCCGCCACCCGCGCCCGCGCCCGCGCCGAACAGCAGGCCGCCGCGGTCGCCGCGGGCTGACGAAGATGGCGCCGTCCTACGCGCCATGGCCCCAATGGTGGAGATGGTCGGGAAGGTCACGCGGAGCCGTTACGACGAGCTGGTGGCCGAGTCTATTGAACGGCCCCGGGTTCGGTATCCCGTCCACTCATGCCGGGATCCCGGCGGACCTGCATGTCGCGTAACGGGCCTGGGCACAGTAGGTGACAGGCTGACAGGGAGGCATCACTGTGAAAGAGTCGGCGCCTGAGTGAGGCCGAGGCAAACGCGCCATGCCGTAGGGCGGGCTCCGGCTGTCAGCTGAAGCCCGCCCCTCGAAACGCGCCCGCGTCGGCAGGCAACCGTGCAGACCTTGCGGTCAGGGTTGGATCAGGACGAGATCGGCTTGACACTCATCCCGGCGGGCGGGGTGCCCGGTCCGGCATTCGTGCAGGCGTACGAGCCTGCCGGTGAGGCCGTCATCTTCTCCAGGCAGGCGCCCAGGGCGGCCTGCCCATAGGCGTTGGGGTGCACGGACTCCTGCAGGTTCCCAGTGGCTCCGGAGGAGAGGGAGCGCGCCCACTCGCTGGTACTGCCGCTGACGGGAGGATCTTCGTCACTCTGCTTGGAGTCCCTTCCGCACACCTCCCGGCCCTCGAAAGCGTCCTGCAGATCGAGGAAATCCACACCCTCCTGCTGCTTGGCCACCTCCCGGAGGTTCTTGGAAATCTCCGGAATCAACCCATCACGCGCCCAAGTGAGATCGTTTGTCTTCATCGGGCAGCCGCGCACCGCACGGTCGGGCCCACTGAAGCGGACGTCCTCGCCCCTGGGAACCGCCGACGGGTAGGACTGCAGGATGAAGCGGTAGTCCGTGTCTCCTTCCGCCTTCAGCGCGTCGCGCACCTTCTTGATGGTCTCTGCGATGTCCGCCCGCACCGTGGGCATGAGCTTGTTGACCGCAGCCTGCCCCTTGAAGCGACAGTCTTCCATCCCCAGGCCGAACCGCAACACACAGTCCTTGACGATGTCGTTGAACTTCAGGTCGTTGCCCCCGATGGACAGCACAACCATCTTCACCTGGGACTGGCGCGCGACATTCTTCAACTGCTCGATCTGCGGCTGCTCCCCCTTGAGTACCTCGCCGTCGATGTGCTTGGTCTGGGCGCCCGAACAGGCGAGGTTGACCCTCAGTTGGACCGGCAGGTGGGAGCTCTTTTCCTCGATCTCGGCTACATCCGAGCGATGGCAGCCGTTACCGCCCCTGGCGAACGTGGGAATGCCTTTGACCGTGGTACCGCCGTAGATCCTGGCCGGGTCGTACTCGCACCGGATCGGGCCACAGTTCACCGCCGCCCGGTCGGTGCCCTCCCTGGTGCCGGCCAGCTCGGTGGAGTTGCCGTGCCAGCGGCCCGCCTCGCCCGAGATGTAGCTGTCGCCGAGAGACACCGCGGTCAGCTGATTGCCCGGCAGAAGCGTGAGCGGCTCGTACCGGACCGTGGCGGAGACGATCTTATCGTCCATGGTCGTGCCGACAGAGGCGACCCGGTCCCCGTAGTACGTCTTGTTCTCCCCCTGGTAGTTCGCCTCCTGATAGGCGCGCACGCGGATGCAGTTGTTGTACATGACCATGGAGCTGGTGCGGTCTTTGAAGCTCCCCAGGTCCGGGATGCGGTAGCCCTCGGCATCGCATGGTCCGTCCTTGCCGGTGTAGACGGTGGACGCACCCTTGAAGTCCTCATGCTCGTAGACCTTGAGCATCAGCACTCTGGCCGCCTCGGCCTCGGCCAAGGGCTGTTCGGCTGCCGCGCCGCAGACGCGGGAGGCCACGCGCGAGGAGCGCTGTCCTGGCCGCAGCTTTTCGAGTTCGACGACGCAGTCGTCGTCTGTCAGTCTCCGTCCGTCCGCTCCTTCGTCCGCTGACGCGGTCGCCGGTCTCGGCGCTGCGGCGTCCGCGGACGCGGTGCCCGCCGTGAAGGTGAGAGCTGCCCCCGCCATGAGCATGCTCACGACAAGCCTTCCTGAACGTCTGGCTACTCGCATGGATGTTAAGGTCCTTTCCCCCTAGTTAGATCGACCCTTGAGTGACCGCGGCCCCGTGAGATCGCGAAGCTGTGTCACATCTCCTTTTCGCAGGTCACGGTGTCGTGAGACATGGTGGTGGTTCTGCTTGCCGTTCGGTTTGGCATCGATGGACTGGCAACCGAACGGCAGCGGAGGCTTCAGACGGCTGCCGCGAGTCAGCACGTGACGTCCGGAACCTGGCCCACGCGGTACCGGACGTCACACGTGCACTCGGCCGGCCGTCAGGTGTGGCCTCCGCCAGAACTTTGCTGTGCACAGGCATCGTTGCCGCTCGCATCCTGGGCGACCATGCCTTTCGGCGGAGCCCGAAACACCCGAGATCGGTGTTGACAGCGGCGAATGATCAACGGCGCGGCTGACTGCCGGGCCGAGAATCCCGTCGGCAAATCGAGGCTGCGCGCGTCGGGTCTGCGCCGCCACAGCGCCTCATGGCGCTGTGACCATCGAAAAGGAGATGTGACACAGCTTCTCAGGGGTCTTTGCGGCTGGCGATGTAGACGAAGTTCGCCCAGCCCGTCGCGTTGTCGATGCTGCTACTGCGCCGGTCAGCGACGGCGCATGACGCGGACCACACCGTCGGTTCCAGCCACGATCAGTAGGCCCCGAACAGTAACGCCCTCGGGCCCCTGACCCGGCACGGGCTCAATCCGTCGCAGCGGGCCCGCCAGGTGGAGTCATTTCTCACCTACAAAATCGGGTCCCCCAGGCACCGGGTGGAGTCAGAACTGACCTACAAGTGGCGTCAACCGTCACCTACGAAGCCATTGGCAAGGTTGTCCGTGAACTTGTCCAGCTCACGTTTATTGATCCCGCTGCGGGCCACATTGCCCTCCTGTCGCACATGCTTGGGCGACAGCGTAGGGGGGAGCACCGACAGCCCGGCACGTCAGTGAGAATGCGGCAACGGCACGGGCATGGCCGGTGAGCCGGTCAAGACGACCAAGAGCCTCGAAGGGCTGGTCCACAAGTCGCGGTGCGGGCCAGCCCTGTCGTGTCAGTTCCTGCGGGAGGGACGGGCGTCCAGCGCCGTGCGCAGGCGCCCCGCGATGGGCTGGTACCGCTGGACGAAGCTGAGGTCCTTCATCTGGTCGGGCCCGGGCAGCTGCCGGTGCGGGGAAGACCAGCGCTCGGAGATTGCCCATCCAAGGGGGCGCAGCCCGGCGCGGTTCATGTCCCGGTCGACGCCCGCCAGGTAGTCCTCATCGACGGGCAGCTGTCCGTTCGACTGCCAGATCACCCCGTCCAGATGGATGGGCAGATGAGGAGATCCGAAGAGGAAGTCCAGACAGCGCTCGCGCAGAACCGCCGCGCTCTGCTCGGGGCTCAGCGGGACACCCTTCTCTTCGCCCCTGGGGCCGGGGAACGCGATCCGGCAGTCGGTGTGCGGGAAGATGTCGATCTCCCCGAGAACGACGTGCGCTGTCGCGCTCTCCCGGTCGGGGTAGGACCAGTACTTCGGCAGGAGGACGATCACGTCGTAAGCGTCGAGGGCGTCGGACACCGCCGCAGTGAGCGGGCTGCGGTCGGTGCGGGGCAAGCCGCGGTCACTCTCCTGCGAGGGGTGGCGGACCTGCCACATGCAGGTGTGGCGTGTCAGGAGGCCGGGGCCGTCCGGCGGGGCCCACAGCGTGCTGGTCGTCGGCTCCGGCGGGGTGGCCGGCTTGATCTCCTTCTTGCGGCGGCTCCGGCTGCGACCCACGCCGCTCAGGCTCCAGCGCCAGTAGTCCTCGGCTTCCTCGAGGAGCAGGACCCGCTGTCCGCTGTGTGCCCAGGCCGCCGCGATCCCACCGACCAAGTAGTAGAGGTTCCCCGAGCGCTCAGCCAGGAACCGCAGCACATGAGGTGCGTGCGGCGCATCGCCGGCCCCCGCGCGGCGCAGGGCTTCGGTGTACTTCATCCCGCGCCGGCTCGCCCTGCGGGCGCTCTGCGCGGCGGTGGACTGGTTCTTCGGCATGACGTACTCCTTGGCCAGGCCGGGCCACGCCCCCGACACCGGCTCGTACGACTGCCGTGGACACGACGGAACGCAGAACGGGAAGGAGCGGGCCCCGCAGGACCTTGACCCCCGCGTCCGGCGGCGTGGCTCCGGAAGCAGGCGGTGATCGGCAGTACGCACTAGCCGGGCAGGATGCTAACCTGCGCGAGCGCACCGGCTGAAGACACCAGCCGCCGAATTCCCTCGAACGGGCGAGGTCTGCAGCCCGCCTCCTCCGCAGACTCGCTGGCCGCAACCGCCTTGGTAATGGCGCGCCGGGCCTTCTCAGAAATCGGGAAATCGGTCACGCCAACCTCGGTCTCGCGCGGGTGACCAAGTGCTAAGCGTGTCACCGAGGGTGGCAGGCAGTCAACGCTTTGAACTCGCCTCGTGAACGAGGTCAGTCCGCTGTAAAACGGGTGATCTGAGTGGGAGCACTACGAGCGGTTCTTCGTGAACGGGCGACTCAGGTGCACCGAAGGCATGCTGAGTTGTGGGATTGAGGGCCTGTTGACACCTGTGATGGCGGGCGTCAAGGTTCCGATTCATGGATCTCGATGATCTGACGCGAGCCGAACTACGGGTGTGGCAGGCCTTTCCTCGGGGCGAGTCCGTGGACTTCCGCACGGCGGACGACGAGGACGTGACGGACGGCGGCGGCTGGCCGCCCGAACGGACTATCCGGGCGGCCGTGTTGCGCACTGTGCTCCTCAACGGGCCGCAGGAGGACGGGAAGATACCCGCGCTCAAGTTGGCGGGTGCCCGGATCACCGGTCTGCTCAACCTGCAGTACGGCACGGTGGATCACGCCGTACGGCTGAGCCACTGCTTCTTCGAGGACGCGCCGCTGCTGTACGGCTCCCGCTTGCGCCAGCTGAACCTGAGCAGCTCCGTGCTGCCCGGGCTGGTCGCCGCCGCCATGCGGATGGTGGACGTCCTGCGGCTGACGGACTGCCGGGTGCGCGGGCCGGTGCGGCTCAGCGGCGCGCAGATCGGCGGGGCACTGTTCATGGACGGGGCCGACATCACACCGGGGAGCACCACTGAGCCCGCGCTCCAGCTCAACCACGTGTCCATCGGCGACGACCTGTGGGCGCCCTGGCTGCGCACGCACGGGGAGGTGCGACTCAACGGCGCCTCGGTCGCCGGGTCGATCAACCTCGACCATGCCAGCCTCAGCAACCCCAGCCAGATCGTGCTCGACGCGCAGACCCTGAGTGTGGAGAGCGACTTTTCCATGCGGTTCCTGGCCACGTTCGGCTGGATCGGTCTGCGGGGCGCCAGGATCGCGGGCCGGCTCGATCTGTCGTACGCATGTCTGTCGAATCCGGGCAACGCGGCGCTCCGGGCCAGCAGTTGCAGCATCGGGGAACTGTGGCTGCGCAAGGGGCCGCCCATGGAGGGCACCCTCACGCTGCGCCACGCACAGATCGACGTGCTGTTCCTGGAACCGGAAGTGGTACCCGACGAGGTCCAGTTCAACGGGCTCGTCTACACCTCGCTCACCCCGCAGGAGCCCGCCGAGCGCCGGCTGCCGATGCTGGAACGGGACCGCGAGGGCTATGTCCCTAACGCCTACGAGCAGTTGACCGCCGCCTACCAGCGCGTCGGCGACAACCACGCGGCCCAGCTGGTCCAGATCGCCCAACAACGCCGCCGCCGAGCCACCCTCTCCTGGGACGGCCGCCTCTGGAGCTACATCCAAGACGCCACCACCGGCTACGGCTTCCGCCCCCTCCGCGCCGCCTTGTGGCTGCTCCTCGTTGTGCTCGCGTTGCTGGCAATAGCTTGGCTCAGTACACGGGCGGTGCTCACAGACATCAGCAACGCCGGGCTTGGCCCTAGCGACGCCCCACCCTTGGTGGCCGCCATCGTCAGCATCGGCACCGTCTCCGGCGTGCTCATCGGAGGAATTCTCACTGGGCTTGCGAAGTTCGTCAGAGCACGCGGGCAAAACGAATCCGACGTCATCCGGGCTCGCGGACAGGCCGATTCCGATCTCATTCGTGCTCAGGCCGAAATGAAGAGGGCGGAGGCCGATGTCATCCGCGCTCGTATAGGCCTGCCCGTGGCGAGCCCTATCTCAACCGACCCGACTGCCGCCGCCGAAGCGGGCATGCCGGAGCCCTCCGCCATCCCCCCAAATGGCGATGAGGCGGCTGGTCTCGCTCCACCCAACCAGCCCACCGGTGACGCCGCAGGCGCATAGCCCAATCCACTAAACGATCACAGCGGGAGCGTTATGCCAAGTTCCTGCATGGCCGTGGACGGCGGGCCGCCTTCGGAGCGTTCAGTCTTGTAGCCCTTGATGCACGGTTCGAGGGTGCGAGAGTCGGCGGCCAGGGCCTCAACGCCGGTATCGCCGACGCGGCGAACCTCGGCAGGAAGCTCGCGGCCGTGGTACACGGCTGGGTCGGCGAGGACATCCTCGACACGTACACCACCGAACGGCATCCGGTCGCGACACGCCTGCCGCAGAACACCCGGGCCCAGCTCGCCCTGATGCGACCTGACCCGCAGACGAGGGCGCTGTGGGAGATGTTCTCCGACCTGATAGACCTCGACGACGCCCACCGGTACGTCACCGACATGCTCGCCGGCATGGACGTCCGGTACGACCTGGGCGACGACCACCGGCTCGTCGGCACCCTGTGCCCGGACATGAAACTGAACCTGGAGCGGCCCGACTTGGAGGTCGTCACTGCGGTGACCCGGTCGGCGGACCTGCTGCCTGAGGGTCGTGAGCTCCTGCTGGACCTCGTCGACCGCGCGGAGGTCCGCGACGCCGCGGCCGCGTGGACCGGACGGGTCAACACCGTCACCGCCTGCACGGACAGGGTGGACGTCAATGCCTTGCTGATCCGGCCCGACGGTTGTGTCGCCTGGGCCTTGCCTACCGGGCAGGACCTCGACGTCACCACGCTGGTGCGTGCGCTGGGCACATGGTCCGACCGACCGGCCGGAGCGCCGCTCTAACAGTCGTCTCAGGTTCGCTCCGTAAGAAGGAGGCATCCAGACAAGCGAAGCAACCCGTATGTAGGAGGCTAGTGATGGCAGTCGACGCAGCGCCGTCAGGGAAGGCGCCGCCCCGGGCGGTTGAGGTTCGGGGCGGCCACCATGGCGCGCCGGCGACGGCGTTCGCTGTCGCCGCCTGCGGATCGCACGCCGACAACAGTGCGGGGCCCGCCGCGGCCGGCCCGCACAGCGCGCACGCGGGCGGGTCGTCAGCGCCACCACAGCCGCTGCGCGCCGGCGAGCGGTTCCTCGACCTGAGGACGGCCGAGGCCTGCACGCCCGCGCCGCCGGAGGGCGGCGGCTCGGACGAACACCGGTGCCAGATGATCGATCCGGGCCTGACCAAGACGGCGTTCCTGACCGGGACCCAGTTCACGCCGGAGAACGTCGCCATCTCACACCACGCCATCGTGTACGCGGTGCCGCCGGGCGGCGCTGCCGCGGTGCGCGAGCAGGACGCGAAAACCCCTGGTCTCGGCCGGCAGTGTTTCGGCGGAACCGGCGTGGCCGGCGCCGAGGTGGAAGGGGGACGCGGCGTGGGTGGACACCTGGGCGCGCCTGGTAACGACGAAGGGTCGAACTGAAGCATCTCGCAGACGGATGCCGTACGGATACCACACCACACAAACACCTGAAGAGAGACTGACATGAAGTCTATGGGACGTCGCGGCTTTCTAGCCGCTTCCACGGCACTTGGCGCTGGTGCCGGCTTGTCCGCGTATGCCGCCGTTTCGGCAGCGGACGAGAACAAGACTCCGGACAAGACTCCGGACATTGCATTGCGAGACCGGGACCTGCCCTTCATCGGCACGGAGGAGACCTTTACGACTCCCACGTTGTTGAAGCTGAACTCTATCAATCAGGATCACATAGCGTTCCTTGAGGAAATTGGTCTTTCGGATCTAGGCCAACGCCGCATCGGCGATATGGATGCGGGGGGACTCAACGTTCAAATCCTCTCTGCTCATACACCCTCCGTACAAAATGTCCCTGGGCAAAGGGGCATCGACCTTGCCTATCGTCTTAACCGGCAACTTGTAGACGGGCCAATCGCCAAATATCCGGGCCGCTTCAAGGCTTTCGCCACCTTGCCCTTGCAGAGCCCGGAGGCGGCGGCGGACGAACTGGAACGCTCGATTCGGGAAGATGGCTTCTTGGGCGCACTGACCAACGGACACATCGCGAAGAAGTATCTCGATCATCCCGATTTCGAGCCCGTGTTGGCACGTGCCGTTGCTCTCGATGTGCCGATCTACCTGCATCCCGGCTATCCAGCTGACGAGGTCTTCAAGATCTACTACAGCACCACACGGTCTAAATACACGGAAGAGTACCAAGACTACATTTTCAGTGGGTCTGGATATGGCTGGCACCAGGAGGTGCTGACCCAATGCATTCGGATGATCGCGTACGGGGTTTTCGACAGATTCCCCAAACTGAAAATCATCATCGGCCACATGGGCGAAGGTCTTCCCTTCTACTACAAGCGGATCGTCAATGACATGGGCGAGCCGACCAAAGACTCGCTCGAGAAGCCCATCGGGCAATACTTCCAGGACAATTTCTGGGTCACAACCAGCGCATTCCCCCAGACCGAACTGCTCGATCTCCTGCTGAAATACATAAGCGTGGATCGAGTGATGTTCGCAACCGACTACCCGTTCGCGGACATAAAGGAGCAGACCGACTGGTTCCGCGGAGTCGATTTGCCACGCGAAGACAAGGAAAAAATTGCGTACCGAAATGCGGAAAAGCTGTTCGGAATAAAAGCCAAAGTGCCCGTGAAGTGACGCACCGGCGTCGGCAGAAGTGAAGAATGCTTTGGCTGTAAGGCAAGAGTACAGTCAAAGCATGCGATGCGCGGCTGCCGCATCACGCGGTCTTCGTACAACGGCGGATCGCATGCTCTTCTGGAGAGATCGAAGTGTCGCGCTAGTGTCTCGTGATCCAGTTTGTGTCACCTGACGCACTTTGACTCGTTGGGCAGTGCGTGAACCTCTCTTCGGAAAAGGCCGCGAAATTGCGGATGTTGGCGGCCGGCCGACACGTGACGGCGGACGTGGCCCTTCGGGCCCGCACCGTGTTGTGGGCCGGCGAGGGCCGCCGTAAGGACATCGCCGAACTGGCCGGTGTGTCCGCGCGGACGGTGGACCGCCCCAAGACCCGGTACTCCGGGCACGGCCCGGCGGGCCTGGTGGAAAAGAAGCGCGGCGGCGGGAAAGACCAGGTACCGCCGCGGACCCGCGGCCGGGTGATCGCGCTGACCAGGACGAGCCCGCCGCCGGAATCGGGCCGGTCGGGCACCTTCAAATTGTCGAAAGGCCCTGCGTTCGCGGAGAAAGTCGCCGATATCGTCGGGCTGTACCTGGACCGCCCGGGGGCGCTGTCGTCCTGTCGGTCGACGAAAAGACGCAGGTGCAGGCGCTGGACCGGACCCAGCCGGTGCTGCCTGTGGCCTTCGCCGCCATCGAGAAGCGCACCCACGACTATGTGCGGCGCGGCACCCGCAAGAACACCCGCGCCCTGGGCGTCTTCGAGCAGGCCGTGCTGGTGTTGCGCTGGTTCGTCGACGGCACCCGGCTCGTCCAACTCGCCCGGGACAACGGCATCGCGGCCCCGGCCGCCTACCGCTACCTGCACGAGGGCGGCCTGACCGTGCTCGCCGACCACGCGCCCGACCTGTCCACCGCACTGGAACGCGCGGCGGCGGCCGGATACACCCACCTCAACCTGGACGGCACGGTGATCCGCACCGATCGCGTGGCCACCGCTGGCCCCAACGGTGCGAACCTGTGGTGGTCCGGGAAACACCGGCACCCCGGCGGGAACGAACAGGTCATCGCGGCCCCGGACGGCTGGCCGCTATGGGTGTCGCCGGTCCGCCCAGGTCGAGAAACCTCCGATCGGCCAGGGCGGGTTCGCGCATGTCCATCGTGCTCTGGACCGCCAGACGGACCAGCCTGTTGCCATCAAAATCCAGCGCGACATCCAGGACCTCGACGGGGACGCAGCAAAGCGCTTCCGGCGGGAACTGCGGATCCTTAACGGCTTGTCGCACCCGAACATGATCCGCGTCATCGCCCACGGCGACATGTCAGACCACGATGAGATCCGGTATGCCATGCCCCTTGCCCAGGGCAATCTCCATGATCGTGTCCCGGAGTTCGAGGGCAAGGAGATCGAGATCGTCGAGATAATGAGCCAGATCTGCAGTGGCCTCACTTACGTCCGTGACGCCGGAGTCCTCCACCGCGATCCGAAGCCCGCCAACGTGCTCAGGACATCCGACGGGCAGTGGGAAATCAGCGATTTTGGGCTGGCGCGTGAGCAAGAACGCATGACAACCACGCTGACTTGGACCGGAGACGGGTTCGGGACTCCCCTATGGTTCCAGAGCAGCGGAACGCCGCGAAGACTGTGGGCGCCCGCGCAGACGTCTACGCTCTCGGCAAGATCCTCCAGCACCTGTTCGCCGGGCAGCCGCCCTTCGAAGAGGACGACATCCCGGACGGCCCGCTCCGGCCGGTGATCCAGCGCGCGACAGCCAAGTACGCCCAGCGGGGCACAGCGGTCGCCCGCAGGCCCTGGCCACGCGGGGCCAGGGAAGCGATGTCCAGCATGCGCAGACCGGCGGAAAACTTTTCGTCGTCGGTGCGGTCCAGGACGCCCAGCTCAGCCAGTTTGCCGACGATGCGCGAGGTGGTGCTCTTCGGCATTTCCGACCGCACGCTGAGCGAAGTCAGGGACAAGGCCGGGGCCGCCGGCCCGAAGGCCGCCAGGATCCGGAAGGCCCTGTCGAGCACTGGCTCACCCTGCGAAGGCCGCCGCCCGGGTCGGGGCCGGACCGTCAGGTCTGGCGGCAGCCGCCGAACTGGCCCTGCATGACGCCGAACTGGCCTTGCACAACATCGACTGCGTCATCGTCGGGCCGCGGCCAACCGTCTCCCGCAGGAGGCCGCGAGCGAAGACCACAAACGTGCGGACCATGGAGCACTTGCGCCGCCGGGGAGTGGCCGAGCAGGTGAGGCAGGCGGCGCCGCTGCCGGTGGCGTGGTCGCAGCGCGTCACGTTCTGCGACGCACTCTCCGGTCATCGCATCACTGACTTCGACGGTGTCCCCGAACTGGTGACCGACCGGGACGAGCGCTTCGCGGAGGCGGGGCATCAGGTCGCACAGCCGGTGCCCGAGCAGGTCCTGCGCGACCACCTCACACGGCAGGAGTGTGTGGAGACCCGCTTCGGTCACATCGTGCCCCGGGTGCTGCAGCACCCGGACAGGGTGATGGTCGACTTACGGAACGGGGAGGGTCACGAGTACCGGGTCTTCGCCAACTACGCACTCGGCTGTGACGGCCCCGGCAGCGCGGTGCGCGAGCAGATCCGGGCGGTGTACGAGGGCCGTTCCGACCCACGCCCGAACTTCGACGTCATCTTCCGGGCCCCGGGTCCGGACACCGACCTGGGGCCCGCAGTGCGGTACAGGGTGGTCGGCGCCAGAACCACAGGAGTGCTGGGACGCCTCGACCTGTCCGGAACATGGTGGGCGAGCTTCCCCGGCCTCGACGCCGCATACGGTACGCGCAACACCGCACGGCTCATCGCCGACCTGGTGGGCGAACCCGCCGACCATGAGCTGCCGGCGTGTGACCCGTGGACCGCCCGCATGCTCATCGCCGACCGCTTCCAGGACGGCCGGGTCCTCCTCGTCGGCGAAAGCGCCCACGTGAATCCCCCGTGGGGTGGGCACGGCTGCGACACGTGCGTCGGGGACGCGGCCAACATCGCCTGGAAGACCGCCGCAGTCACCGACGCCTGGCAGGCCATCCCCCCACGGCTCGTCGATCGACTTCACATCCGAAGACCGCGCGGTTCATGTACGGCCCCGAAGGCACCCACGACCCCGCCGTGCTCAAAGCCGCCGAACCCGCCTGCGCGCCGATCCCGGTCGACGAGTTGTACGAGGTCATCGAAGGCTGGACCCGCGACTTCGCCCGTCTCGCGCCCGCCGTGAACGTGCCTGTCCACTACGGCCTCGCCGAACACGAGGGGCTGTGGAACTCGACGCCGGAGAGCATCGCCGCCTTCGCCGCCGCCTTCACCACCGCGCCCCAGGTGACCGCACACACGATCAAGGACAGCGGCCACAACGTGGACCACCACTATGCAGGGCGAGCGTTTCACTCCGAACAGCTCGACTGGGCAGCCGGGCTCAGCCGCTCGTAAGCCGGGGTGCCGGCCGTCCCGGTTCTCCAGGGCGTGTTCGAGGAGTGGTGGGGCGGCGCGAGATCGGGCTTCGGCTCCGCTGATCACCGAGCCGCTGCTCGGGTTCGGCGGGTGCCGAGGGTGACGTCGGTGGGGTGGCCCTGGTCGCGCAGCGGGGTCGTGATGCCGGTGTGGGTGACGTGGCGGGTTTCGTCGTGGTTGGAGAGGGCCCAGGTGGCGGGGGCGCCGACCGTCGCCAGGTCGGTGATCGTGCGGGCGATGCGGCGAGGACCTGGTAGCCGACCATGATCACAGGGAGTTGGCGGGCCGCGCGGCGCAGGCCGGCGAAGTCGAGCGCGGCCACCGCGCCGAAGAACACAGCGAGTTCGAGGAGCAGGCGCACTGGTCCGGGAGTGTGGACATCGCTCGCGCCAGGACGGGACGGGTCATCCGGCACGGCGAAGGAAACCCACGCCCAGCCCACAGCCACGGGCAGTGCGACGACCAGCAGCCGGCGCCACGGAGAGGGGACCTTGCGCCAGGACCCTCGACGACGCCCACCGGTGCGTCGCCGACATGCCCGCCGACCTGGACGTCCGGTACGACCTGGGCGACGACCACCGGCTCGTCGGCACCCTGTGTCCGGACATGGAGTGGACGCTGGAGCGGCGAGAGCCGACCCGGACGTCGTCACCGCGGTGACCCGGTCGGCGGACCTGCCGCGTGCGGGTCGTCGGCTCCTGCTCGACCTCGTCGACCGCGCGGAGGTCCGCGACGCCACCACGCTGGTGCGTGCCCTGGGCACATGGTCCGGCCAACCGGCCTGAGCGCCGCTCTAACAGTCGTCTCAGGTTCGCTCCGTAAGAAGGAGGCATCCAGACAAGCGAAGCAATTTGTATGTAGGAGGCTAGTGATGGCAGTCAACGCAGCGCCGTCCGGGGAAGCGCCGGCCGGTCGGTTGGCAGGCCGGTGGGTGCCATGGTTGGTTATTGGCTTGTGGCTGGTGCTGGCGGTCGGCATGGTGCCGCTGAGCGGAAAGTTGAGCTCGGTCACCACCGACAGCGCCGTGGACACCCTGCCGGCCAGTGCCGAGTCCACCAAGGTGGCGGCGCTGGACGACAAGCTCCCCGGTGGTGAGGACAACACGTTCGTCTTCGTGTACCACCGCTCCGGCGGCATGACCGACGCCGACCGCGCGACGGTCGAGCGCCACTACGACACCCTTACCAAGAAGTACCCGCCGAAGGGGACAGCGGAGGCCGGCGAGGACGACGAGGGCTCACCGATGAGCCGCTCCACCGACCGCGAGGCGATGGTGTTCACCCTCGATGTGAACATGTCCTACGGCCCACCGGAGGACCTCGTCGGCCCGGTACGTGACGCCGCGAAGGACCGCCCCGCCGGCCTGGAACTCGACGTGACCGGGCCGGGCGCGATCGACGGCGACATGGATGCTGTCTTCGACGGCATCGACACGCAGGTCCTCCTCACCACCATGATCGTCGTCACGCTCCTGCTCATCATCACCTACCGCAGCCCGGTGTTGTGGATCATCCCCCTGCTGGCTGTCGGCGCGGCCGCACTGACCTCGATGGGAACCGTCTACCTGCTCGTCAAGGGCTTCGACATCGTGGTCAACGACCAGAACTCGGCGCTGCTGACGATCCTGGTGTTCGGCGTCGGCACGGACTACGCGCTGTTGCTCATCGCTCGATACCGGGAGGCACTGCACCACCATGAGAACGTCCGGGTCGCGATGGTCCACGCGCTACGCGGCGCGGCGCCGGCCATCATCGCGTCCGCGGCCACCGTGGTCGTCGGCCTGCTCTGCCTGCTCGTCGCGGACCTGAACAGCACCAGCGGGCTGGGCCCGATCGGTGCGGCCGGCATCCTGTGCGCGCTGGTGGCCATGCTGACGCTGTTCCCGGCGGTGCTCGTGGTGCTCGGCAGGCGGGTCTTCTGGCCGGCCATCCCGCGGTTCAGCACGGCCGTGGAGGAGAAGCCGGGGCTGTGGGGACGGCTCGGCACCGCCATCAGCCGCCGCCGGTGGGTGGCGACGCTCGGCTCGCTCGGAGTCCTCGGCGTGCTCGCCCTCGGGCTGGCGGGCAACACCGGCGCCCTGCGGGAGCAGGACCAGTTCCTCAACACGCCGGAGTCGGTCAACGGCTTCACCGTTCTCCGCGAGCACTTCCCGGAGCTCGGCGGCCAGCCGATGACGATCTTCACGCGGCCGGCGCACCAGGAGCGGGTGCTCGACGTCGTCAAGGACACTCGCGGTGTGGCCGAGGCCGTCCCGGAGCAGACCAGCGGTGGCTGGGCCAACATCTCCGTGACCCCGAAGGACGCGCCGGACACCACCGCGGAGTACGACACGATCAAGCGGGTACGCACCGCCGTGCACGCGGTGAGCGGGGCTGAGGCGATCGTCGGCGGGCCGAGTGCGGAGAACCTCGACACCGAGGTGACCACCGTGCGCGACGAGAAGCTGGTGATCCCGCTGGTGCTCGTCGTCGTCCTGATCATCCTCGGGCTGCTGCTGCGTGCGATCCTGGCCCCGCTGGTCCTGATGACCACCGTGGTCATCTCATTCGCCGCGGCCTTCGGCGGCAGCGTGTTCGTCTTCGACACGATTCTCGGGTTCAAGGGCGTCGACTCTTCGGTGCCGCTGCTGGCATTCCTGTTCCTGGTGGCGCTCGGCGTCGACTACAACATCTTCCTGGCCAGCCGGGCCCGGGAGGAGACCGTGCGTCTCGGCACCAGAGAGGGCATGCTCAAAGCCCTCTCGGCCACCGGTGGCGTCATCACCTCGGCAGGCCTGGTCCTGGCGGCCACGTTCGGGGTCCTCGCCACACTTCCGCTGGTGATGCTGGTCGAAGTCGGGTTCCTGGTCGCCTTCGGCGTGCTGCTCGACGCCCTGCTGGTGCGGTCGGTCCTGGTGCCCGCCCTCACCTTGCTGATCGGCCGGCGGATGTGGTGGCCGAGCCGGCTGTCCCGTCCAGCGGCGGAGCTGCCGGACGGTCCACAGCCGCTCGCCGACGACCAGGAGCCCGCGCTGCAACGCTGAGCGCGACGGCACGGACGAGATCCGGGACGGGCCCCCAGGCCCGTCCCAGCTTTTTTCATGGGCCCGACGGTCGCCGCCCTTTGGTCCTGCGCCGCGCCGCCGGGGCTGGGGTCGGCGCATCGTGGTGTCCTGCCCCGGACGGTGAGCCGCGCGGGGCCATGCCGAGGGCCGCCGTCCCTTGTCCTGCGCCGCGCCGCCGGGGCGGGTCAGCGCGCCGCGGTGTCCTCCCCGGCGGTGAGCCGTGCGATCGGGGCGGGCGGGGCCGCGGCCGGAAGGTCGACTCGAAGCAGCGCGCCACCGCGTGCGGAGCGGGCGACGGTGGCCCGGCCGCCGTGGGCGTCGACGACCCGCTGCACGATCGACAGCCCCAGACCGGATCCCGGCAACGCCCGGGCGCTGTCGGCACGGTAGAACCGGTCGAACACCCGCGGTACGTCGGCGGCGTCGATGCCCGGCCCGGCGTCGTCGACCTCGAGCACCGCCGACGCGCCCTCGGCACGGAGCCGGACCTGGACCGGCTGGTCCGCGGGGGACCATTTGCCGGCGTTGTCGATGAGGTTGAGCACCGCCCGCTCGAGCGCAGCGGGACGCCCGCTCACCCACACAGAGGTCACATCGAGCGCGACCTCGATGTCGGGCACGCGGGAACCCGCCCGGGTCGCGGCGGCCACCACCACGTCGGCGAGGTCGAGCACCTCGGTGCTCTCGTCGCTGACGTCACCGCGCGCCAGGTCGGTCAGCTCGGCGACAAGGGTGCTCAACTCGGCCACCTGGGCGCCGAGATCGTTGAGCAGCCGGGTCCGGCTCTCCGCCGGCAGTGCGCTGTCCAGGGTGCCCCGCTGATCCAGCCGGATCAGCAGCTCGGCGTTGAGGCGCAGGCTGGTGAGCGGGGTCTTGAGCTCATGGGCGGCGTCCTCGGCGAGCAGCCGCTGGGCCCGCCGGGAGTCCCGGAGCGCGGCGAGCATGTCGTTGATCGACTGGATCAGCCGCCGGATCTCCCCACCGCCCTCGTCCGGGATGTCGGCGTCGAGATCCCGGGTGTGCGCGACATGTACCGCGGCGGCGGTCAGCCGGTCGAGCGGTGCCAGCCCGGTCCGCGCCACGGTCCGCCCGACAAGGGCGCCGCCGACCACGCAGAACAGCCCGATCAGCAGCATGCCGAACCCGAACCGGTTGATCGGGCTGTCGTCGACGACGTGGGCCACCTGGACCGCGCCGTCGCCCGCCCGCAGCGTGTAGATGACGTAGCCGTCCTCGTCGCTGTCGTTCGACTCCATCAGGTCGGCCGACGCGCCCTGCGCCACGCGCCCGGCGTCCTCGCTGACCGGGGGCAGCGCGGGTTGGCCGGCCGGCGTCCGGATCGAGCCGTCGGGCAGGATGACCCGCACCAGCCGACCGGATCCGGGATACGGCGATAGCTGGACCTGCGCCAGACCGGCGCGCTCCGCGTTCGTCGCCAGAACGCGGGAGTCGGCGCGCAGCTGATTCTCGGCGGTGTCCTTCAGCTCCCAGTCCACTAGCTCGCTGGCCACCTGGAAGGCTACGAACACGCTGACCGCGATGGCCGTCGCCGCGATCACCGTCAGCCTGGCCCGCAGGGACCATCGGCGCCACCATCGGGTCAGCCGGCGCGGTTCCCGGCCGGCGTGCCTGCTCACGGAGGAGTCTCCCGCAACGTGTATCCCAGGCCGCGCAGCGTGTAGATCAATCGCGGCTCACTCTCGGCCTCCATCTTGCGGCGCAGGTAGCTCACGTATACCTGGAGGTTGTTGGCGGTGGAGCTCATGCCGAAGCCCCAGATCGCCTCGAACAGCGCGTCACGGGTCACGACCCGGGTCGCGTTGCTCACGAGGACCTGCAGGAGGGAGAACTCGGTCCGGGTCAGGCGCAGCGGCCGCGCGCCCCGCCACGCCTCGAACCTGTCGGGATCGAGCCGGACGTCGGCGAACGAGAGGATCTGCGACTCCTCGTCGGCCGGCGTGCGCCGGCGCAGCAGGGCCCGCACCCGGGCCAGTAACTCCTCGGTGGCGAACGGCTTGGGCAGGTAGTCGTCGGCGCCCGCGTCCAGCCCCGCGACCCGGTCGGAGACCTGGTCACGGGCGGTCAGCATCAGCACCGGCAGATCCCGGCCCGCGGCCCGCAACCGCCGGCAGGTCTCCAACCCGCCGAGGCGGGGCATCATCACGTCGAGGAGCAGCAGATCCGGTGCGTCGCCACCGACCCCGTCGAGCACGGCGAAACCGTTGGTGACGGTGCTGGTGTCGTAACCCTCGACCTGGAGCACCCGCTCCAGCGACTCACGGATGGCCGCCTCGTCATCCGCGATCATGATCCGCACGCCGGCCCGCCCCCTCCAGTCGATGCTTTTGCCGCTCATTCTCCCCGATCAACCTGAGGCCAGGATTAGAGCGTCGCCGCTGTGGTGCCCGCGGGCCGTGCTCTTACGGATGCCTAACTGGCTCTACCAAAAGCTGTTGATCATGCGACTGTTTGCTTGTCGGCTCGTTGGTCTGGTTATGGGGAACCGTCAGTCGCGGCCGTGGATCGTGTCGGACGAACTGTGGTCGCTCATCGAGCCGTTGCTGCCCGAGCCCGCTCCGAAGCTGGCCGAAGGCAGACCGCGGGTGCCGGACCGACAGGCGTTGTGCGGGATCCTGTTCGTGCTGCATACCGGCATCCAGTGGGAATACCTGCCCCAGGAGCTGGGCTTCGGCTCGGGCATGACCTGCTGGCGGCGGCTGGCCGCGTGGAACGAGGCCGGCGTGTGGGACGAGCTGCATCTGGTGCTGCTGAAGAAGCTGCGGGCGGCGCAGCAGCTGGACTGGTCGCGGGCGGTGATCGACTCCTCCCATGTGCGGGCGGCGCGGCGCGGCCCAAAAGCGGGCCCAGCCCGGTCGACCGCGCACGGCCGGGCAGCAAGCACCACGTCCTCACCGACGGCCAGGGCATCCCGCTCGCGGTGTCGCTGACCGGCGGCAACCGCAACGACGTCACACAGTTACTGCCGCTGCTGGACCAGGTTCCGGCCGTGGCCGGCGCCGTCGGCCGGCCCAGACACCGCCCCGCCGCACTCCTCGCCGACCGCGGCTACGACCACGACAAGTACCGCCGCCCGCTCTGGGCCCGCGGCATCCGCCCGGTCATCGCCGAACGAGGCGAGCAACACGGCAGTGGCCTGGGCAGCTTCCGGTATGTCGTCGAGCGGACGATCGCCTGGCTGCACGGCTTCCGCCGCCTGCGCATCCGTTGGGAACGACGCGACGACGTCCACGAAGCCTAATTCGTTCTCAGCGGCCCACACAGAGCGGTTGTCGCTCCAGCGGGTTGTTCGAGTACGGGGGCTGCGACGCCTCCGGCGAACCGGGTTCATTGAGACCTCCGCATAGAGCGGCGTGCAGTCCCCGTACTCGTGGTGGTGGTCGCGTGGGCATCGGACGGATTCCTACACGAAGCCTGGCTTGAGAAGCCTTGAGCGAAGCGCGAAGCGCTCGCGCCTGTGTGACCGCCACTACCCCAGGCCGTGCTTGCTCGTTGACGTTGGTGGTGCGAGCCCGCTGCATGGTGACCTCTCGATATGCCCGAGCTTTGCGAGCTCCCGTCGAGACCGAGGCCCGTGTGACGCGCTGGTGCCACGAACGGCTAGTGAGGTGGCGGACCGGCCTTGTCGCCGAGTCCTGGAATTAGGTCGCCGCGTGGCCCGCATGCGCTCGTGACCAGCGCAAACACCCACGCCATGGGGAGGACGCCTTGATCTACTGCGGAATCGACTGAGCCGAGAGGACGCACGACGTCGCCCTGGTCGACGACTCGGGCCAGCTGATGGCCAAACGCCACATCACGGATGATGCGGTCGGCTACAAGATCTTGTTGGAGATGCTCGCCGAGTACGGCGACACCGAGGAACACCCGATCCCGGTGGCGATCGAGACCTCCCGAGGTCTGCTGGTCGCCGTGCTGCGGCAGGGCAAACGAAAGGTCTTCGCGATCAACCCCATGGCTGCGGCCCGCTACCGCGACCGGCACAGCGTCTCGCGCAAGAAGTCCGACCCGGGCGACGCCCTCGTCCTCGCGAACATCCTGCGAACCGACATGCACGCCCACCGGCAGCTGCCCAACGACACGGATCTGGCCCGCGCCATCGCCGTGCTCGCCCGCGCCCAGCAGGACGCGACCTGGAACCGCCAGCAGATCTCCAACCAGCTCCGGTCCCTGTTGCGCGAGTACTACCCCGCTGCCCTGGACGCCTTCGCCACCTGGGCCAACGGGCTCTGCCGCCCCGAGGCCCGCGAACTCCTCAAGGCGGCCCCGACACCCACCCGGGCCACGAAGTTGACCCGCCCCCAGCTCCACGCCGCCCTCAAGCGCGCCGGCCGCAAGCGCGGCATCGAGGCCGAGGCCGAGCGACTCCGAGAGGCCTTCCGGGCCGACTGGGCCCACCAGCCGCCCCTGGTCGAGGACGCGCTCGGCCAGCAGATGCTCGCCCTCCTGGTCCAGCTTGAAGCCGCCTGCACCGCCGCAGACAACCTCGCGAAGGCGGTGGAAGAGGCTTTCCCTCAGCACCCGGACGCTGAAGTGATCTTGAGCTTCCCCGGACTCGGGATCCAGCTCGGCGCCCGGGTGCTCGCCGAGATCGGGGACGATCACGCCCGGTTCGCGGACGCCCGCGGCCTCAAGGCCTATGCGGGCGCCTCGCCCATCACCCGCGCCTCAGGGAAGAAGTCGAGCATCACCCGGCGGTGGGTGAAGAACGACCGGCTCAACCACGCCGGCTACCTCTGGGCGTTCTCCGCGATCACCGCCTCACCGGGCGCCAAGACGCACTACAAGCGACGGCGCGATGACCGCGGAGACTGGCACGCAGCCGCCCAGCGCAACCTCTTCAACCGCATGATCGGCCAGCTCTACCACTGCATCCAGAACCACGAACTGTTCGACGAAGCGACCGCCTATCCCACCCAAATTGCCGCCGCCGCTTGACGAGTTAGCACCGTGAGGTGTCTGCAGTCACGGTCTTCACGCTACGAGGGGAGGGACGTCTTCATCAAGATTGGACGTATAGGCCGGGATCTGACGCACGGCCGTTGAACCCCACTGATTCACCACTCTCCGTGGCTCGCATCAGATGCGAGCCGCCAGAGAACCCGCAGGTCAGCCCCTCGGGTCAGTGGCGACAAGGCCCTGCCAGCCGCTATCGTCACCGGTAACACAGGCGCCCAACTCCACGGGATCGCGGCGCGGTTGATGCTCCCACGCAGGCCGATTCGCATACCGTCGCGAATTCCCATCTGATGCAATTGGCGGCGCTTGGAACATCGGTACAGCGGTTGGCGCCGAGAATGATCATGAGCTTGGCCAGCAGCTTGGCGCCGGAGGGGAGGCGGACCCTCTCGGCCGATTCTGCTAGTCGCCCAGGCCCCTGGCCCAGAAATCGCTCGGGCCGTGGACGGCCTGGAGGTCGATCCCGACGCGGAGCGTGGTGCCGATGGCGGCCATGCCGGCCTGGACGACCTGGTTGTAGTTCATCGCGAAGTCCTCGCGCGGCAGTTCCACGGTGGCCCGGAACGCGGCCCGTGGGCCGCCCCACGGGTCGGGACCGGTGCCGAGGTAGCCAGGTCCAGGTCAACGGCCCGGGCCTTGTTTGTTTCCTGACCGCCGACGCCGGCGCGGAGGCCGACGGCCCGGCGCGCACGCCACGGGTAGGTGGCGTTGCTGCCGGGCCGTCAGTCACTCACGCGGTCTCACTTCCCGTGCAAAGCCCTGCGGCGACGTCCGCGAAGCACCAGCACGCCGCCGGCAGCGATGACCAGCAGGCCACCGAGGGCGCTGTACGTGACAGCGTTGCCCACCCCGGTGGAACCCAGGCCGCCGGACATGCTGCTCGGGGTCGGCTGGCCGACGGGTGCGCCCCTCTCCGCCTGCGCACGGGTGCCGGTCGTGCCGGAGGCGGAGACAACCGGAGCGGCGGCGGTCGGCGTGGGTGCGGGCTACGGCTTGTCAGCGCCGGCAGTCCCCGACGCACGCTTCAGCTGAAGAGTCGTGATCGAGAACGGCGGCAGCTTCTGTGCGACCGCCGAGCCCCGCTTCGCCGTCGTCAGGGCGGTGCCTCCCTTGGCATACGAAACGGTCGTGACCGCCCCTGCGGCCGGAGTGAATCCGGCGTACGAGAGCGACACCTTCGCCGCGTTCTGCGGGCTCTTGTTGATCAGCATGACGTTCAGACCGCCGTTGCTGCTCCGCACCGCGTGCACAGCGACCGAGGAGTTGCGCGAGGACGACTTGACCATGGTGTCGCCAGGCTTCGCCAGTGCGGTCAGCGAGCGGATGCCCCAGTAGGTGGGGAAGGGCTTGTCGCGCGGCGGTTCGCACTTCCCCCCGGCGCAGGTTCCGGCGGAGAGAATGCCCCCGTCCTGGTAGTCGGTCTGGCCGTGGACGGTGGTGGGTGCTTGGTCCGTGCCGTTGTGCAGGTTCCACCAGTCCACGTGGGTGGCGCCTTGCTCGAACCAGGTCATGTAGGTGTCCGGCGCGAACAGGGCTGCGGCCTGGCTGGTCTGGGCGGGCGAGCCGACGGCGCCGTTCTCGGTGACCGCGATTTCCACCGAAGCGGCGCGCGAGCCCGTGTACTTGGCGATCAGCGAGCGCAGCGAGGACCTGACACCGGCGATCCGGGAAGGGGTCTTCAGCAGGTCGGCCGTGGTGGTGCCGCCCGGATACCAGTGGACGATGACGAAGTCGATCGAGCCTCCCGCGATGGAGAGCACCGTGTTGTTCCAGTCGGCGCTGTCACCGGGAGCCTTCTCCGCATCCGGCCAGAAGCCAGGGGTGGTGAGCACCGCTCCGATCTTCACCTTCGGATCCACGGCCTTCATCGCCTTCGAGTAGGCGACCAGGTTCTTCCCGTACTCCTTCGGGCTCTTGTCGGCGTGCGTGTCAGTTTCCCAGCCCTTGCCGTCGCCGTAGTGCCCGTTGCCGTAGACCTCGTTGCCGATCTCCCAGTACTTCACGCCGTAACCCTTGTCGACGTTGGCGTACTTGACCCAGTCGGCGGCCTCCTGGGGGGTGCCGGAACCGTAGTTCGCGGTCAGGATCGGCTGGGCGCCGACCTTCTTCGCGGTGGCCATGAAGCGGTCGAAGTTGGTGTTGGAGGGGATCCAGCCGCTGCCGTCGCCGGAGGTGTGGGTCTTCCAGTGGTAGTCGTCCGCGCCGGAGCCGCCGGGATAGCGCAGCTGCCGAACTCCCGCGGCCTTCATCAGCGAGGTCACCTTGGCGGTCCCCATGTGCTCGTCGCCGAAGCCCGTGTTGAGGCCGACACCACTACTGGGCACCGTGCCCAAGGAGGTACCGGCATCCACACGGATGCCGACGGTCGGCGCGGCGCCCGCGCTGGGGGTCAGGGCGCCGATACCGGCCGAGGCGGCGAGCACCGCCACCGCCCCCACGACACAATGCCGGAGCGTCCGGCTACGGCGGTGGGGCGTGCGACCCCGAGGCATCGGCTGCTCGGCGGATCTCGGGTCGTCTGGTGACACGTGGGGCTCCGATCGGGTGTTGACACAGAGGGCGTAGCGCCGCTGACCACGGCTTGCCCTCGTCGGTACACCCCTAAGTGGCCACTCAGAGCGGAAAGGTTGCCGTCTCAATCATTTTTCTCCGAGACGCGGTCGCACCGTCTCACCGGACCCCGTGACCCGGTGACACGCCCGGGCTCCCTTTCCACCTCGCCGGCGCGAACCATCACATGCTTCCGGCCGCACACCGTCCCGCGGTGGCCGAGCGGCTGAAGCCGCACAGGAAGCACAGGAAAAGACAGACGGCGGCCGCCGCCACCGCGACGGCCCTGTTCTCGTACAGCTACCGCCAGGTGGTGTGTAGCGCTGAGTAACTACTTGAGGCTGCGGTCGCGCTGCTGAAGGGCGGCGAAGTCGGCGTGTGCTGTCTCGACGGCCTCGGGGTACGCCTGGGTCTTCTCGTGTTCGGCGAGGGCCCGGTAGATGCTGACGACGAACGGGCTCTGTCCCTTGCGCTTGCCGGTGGGGATGATCAGGGAGTGCTGGATCTGCTCGACGAACTCGCCGAGTGCCTTGCGCCGCAGCACGGTGTGCATACGCTCAAGCTCCCGCATCGACATGCCGCCGCGATGGTCACGCCGGATCGCCGCGCACAGCTCGACCTTCGACATCCGCAGCATGACAAGTACCTTTCACCAGGAGCACCTCGATGCTGCCCTGGCAAGAACCCTGGTGCCTCCCGAACTCGTCGACATCACCCATCCGTGGAAATAGGCACCTCCCAAACTCATCGACAAGCGACGTCACTACTGCTCGATAAAGCCAACTCGGCGAGTTCTCGACGCTCCCCGCACCGCAGACGACCGCCGCAGGCACACGTCGACCGGACCGGCGTCAGTGAGTGCCACCGGCCCCGCCGCGAGCGCGGGTCGGGCACCAAGCCGAACCAGAGGCTCAGGTGAGCGACCTGGTCGGGGTCCGTAATGATCACCAAGCCCGTGCCCGCACCGCTACCTTCCCCTCAGCCAAAGACCCGTACAACCACGGGACTTGAAGTCGCCTGCTTTCAGCCTGCGAACGTTTCTGGCCGCGAATTTTGCGCGAGGCATTGACGCTGATCACCGGAACCCTATTATCCAGCTGATCGACACTTCGACCCTCGTTCGACATGCCGAACGACCAGGGTCGCACCATACCGGCATCCGGACAGCCTCTGACGGGGCAAGCCGGAGCTGCTTGCTCAAGGACGAAGAGGTCCACATGCGCAGAAGAAGTTTCGGCCGCAGGCAGCTGTCTGTGGTGCTCGCGGCTCTGGCCGCGCTGGCGACGATGCTCGTCGTCAACCCGGCTCAGGCGGCCAGCAGCGGCGAGTTGCGTGGCGTTGATTCCGGCCGGTGTCTCGACGTGGAGGGCTTCAGCCAGACCGACGGCGCGAACGTGCATATCTGGGACTGCCACGGCGGAATCAACCAGCAGTGGACGTCGACGGACAACAACCAGCTGACCGTGTACGGCAACAAGTGCCTGGAGGTCCCGGGCAGCGCCACCACGTCCGGGACCCGGGTGCAGATCCGCACCTGCAACGGCGGTGCGAACCAGCAGTGGCGGGTGAACGCCGACAGCACGGTCGTCGGCGTGCAGTCCGGGCTGTGCCTGGAGGTCTCAGGCTGGGGTAAGGCCAACGGCACGGCGGTGCAGATCTGGTCGTGCCACGGCGGCACCAACCAGAAGTGGACCGGTCTGTCCGCGACGGGCGGCACGTGTGCTCTTCCGTCGACCTACCGGTGGACCTCGTCGGGTCCGCTGGCGGAGCCGGCGAACGGGCAGCTCGCGCTGAAGGACTTCACCACCGTGAAGTACAACGGCAAGAACCTGGTCTACGCGACCACCGCCAACGCAGGTGGGTGGGGCTCGACGATGTTCAGTCCCTTCACGAACTGGTCGGACATGGGGGCGGCCACCCAGACCAAGACGAACCACACCGCGGTGGCGCCCGAACTGTTCTACCTCTCAACCAAGAACATCTGGGTGATGGTGTACCAGTGGCCGGCGTTCCTCTACAGCACGTCCAGCGACCCCACCAACCCCAACGGCTGGTCCGCCCCGCAGTCGCTGTTCACCGGCACCCTCCCCCCGAACCCCGATCCGAACAAGGACGACGCCCCGCTCGACGCGACCCTGATCGCCGACGACCAGAACATGTACCTGTTCTTCGCCGGTGACAACGGCAATATCTACCGGACGAGCATGCCGCTCGAGAACTTCCCCAGCAGCTTCGGCTCGTCGTACACGACGGTCATGAGTGACACGGAGAAACTTCTGTTCGAGGCGCCGGAGGTCTACAAGGTCAAGGGCCAGAACCAGTACCTCATGATCGTTGAGGCGTCGGGTACGGACCGCTACTTCCGCTCGTTCACCGCCTCCAGCCTGGACGGTCCGTGGACCGTCCAGGCCGGCAGCGAGAGCAGCCCCTTCGCGGGCAGCGCCAACAGCGGTTCCACCTGGGCCCAGGGCGTCAGCCACGGTGACCTGGTCCGCGACAACCCCGACCAGACCATGACCATCGATCCCTGCAACCTGCAGTTCCTCTACCAGGGCCTCCTCAAGGACATCCCGCCGAACACCGGCTACATGAGCCTGCCGTACCGGCCGGGTCTGCTCACCCTGCAGCGCTGACCCGCCTGATCCACGGTGATCGCGATGGGGTGCGGTCCGCCGACGCGTGGACGAGCTGTTCACCGCGTGGGCAACTCCACTGCTGACCGATACTGATCGCCTTGAGGAACCCCAGCCGCGCGTCGGCTGGGGTTCCTCTCTTTCGTGGAAACCGTCCCCGAGCCCGAAGCCGAAGAGGGGTCACTGCGGCCGCGGCGCGATCCTGCTCCGTCCGTACACCGCGACGCAGCCCATACCTGAATCGCCTCCGGGCTACCCACCCATCGCCCCTCACCCAACACCCACCGGAACCAGCCACCGCCCCTCGGCTACTGCAACTCTTCGCTGCGGGCCCCGCGAGAAAATCCCTCCAAACGAGCGCAATCGGAGGTTGTCAAGACAGTCTTGAGGCGTCGGCACTCACTCTCAGACACCGCCATTACGGCTCGCACGCACCAGCGCCACCAACTGCCTCGACCGGTCCGCACCAATCCGCAATTCCTTGCGCAGGGACTCAGCCGAGACCGGGCGCTGATGCAGATCCCGGTGACACGCGTCCACGAGCCGGGCACGCTCCAGCAGTTGGTCATCCTGGGTGCGATCACGGCCGGCATCGCCCTCACCATGATCTCCAGCGCCGAGCTCAGCCTTCGCTCGCACGGCGGGCCGGTGCGCCAGCAGCTCCACCGACAGCAGCAGCGCGACCGGCGGCCACCCGGCGACCAGCACCGGCTTCCAGGCCAGCGACGGCGCGGCCGCAATATTGGCCGCCAGGGACACCACGATCCCCAACAGAAAGGCCAGCCACACGGCGAATCGTGCCCGCCGGCCACCGCCCCCGGACGGCTTCAGCAGACCGACCGTCGCCAGCAGCAGCAAACCGTCCACCGAAAGCGGCCACAACGACGCGCTCACCTCATCCGCGCCACCCTGCAGAGCGAAATCCCGCTGATGAACGTACGAGGCATACGCCGCAACCCCCGCCACCACCAGCGCACAGCCACACCGCAGCCACGCATCAAGATCAGGCGACCCGCCCCTCGCTGTCCGGAGCGGACCTTCGCCCCGGGCAGACCCCACGTCCGAGTCGCCCATCACACCGACCCATCCCACGCCGCAGGACGAAACCGCCCCTCGACCACCAGCCGCACAACAAGAAACCGCTGGTCAGCCCTGCAACTATCTGCATGTGGCCCCGCCTTGGGCACCCCACATTACCCTTCCGACCTGGGGTTTCTCCCCCAGGGAGGCGCTCTGTTCGACCTTGGGCTCCTCGTCCGGGGCCGTTTTGCTTGAGCGACGGGTACTGGTCGGCCTGCAGCGGGTCTCTACGCGCCGGTCTGGACGTCGGGCCCCTTCCGGTTCAGGCCAGGCCGAACCTCTCGGCGTGCACCTGTCGCGCGGGGACCCGCAGGTCTCGCAGGCCGGCGAGCACGGCCCTGGTCATGGCGGGCGGGCCGCAGACGTACACGTCGCGTTCGGTGACATCGGGGACCAGCCGGTGCAGGCTGCCGGGGGCGAACGGCGGGTCGCCGCCCTCCGCGGTCCTGCCGGTGATCAGGTGCAACCGTCCGCCCCGGAGCGCGACCAGGTGGCGCACCTCGTTCAGCAGCACGGCGTCGGCCTCGCTGCGAACCCGGTACAGCACGACGACGTCACCGGCCGCCTGCTCCTCCAGCATCGCCCGCACGGGCGTGATCCCCACGCCGCCGGCGATCAGCAGGACGCCGGGTCGGGTCCGGTGCAGCGAGGTGAACGCCCCGTACGGACCCTCGACGAAGGCGCGGCTCCCGACCGGGACGTTACGCAGGCCGGCGCTGGTGCTACCGGCCGCCTTCGCTGTGAGGCGCAGCCCCCGTCCGTCCGGCGCCGCCGGCAGGGAGAAGGGTTGGCCAGCCACCATTGGTTGTGCCCGGGGAACCGCCAGATGCGGAACTGGCCCGCGCGGGCGGAGAGTTTGTCGAGGTGCCGACCGGTGACGTACACGGACACCACGTGGTCCGACTCCGGAGCGGATCGCCGCCAGATGCACGGACGAGCAGGCTTCACCCTGCTTCGCCACCGCATCCTCCTCGGATAGCAGCACGCTCCGTCACCACCGAAAGTGAGACAGGGCCGTTCACTGGACAGACCCCACACAGGCTGGTGTGGCGGAGCTTTCGCGAGGGTGCGGGGTCGGGGTGATTGTCGTGGTTGGTTGTCGCAGCAGTTGTTCGATGAGGCGTTCCTTGGCCAGGGCGAGGTGGCGACGGTAGGTGCCGTAGGGAACCCCGAGTCGCCGGGCGGCGGCCTTATGGGTGCGGGAGGCCGTGATGTAGGTGGCGGTGAGAGCCTCGTGCGCTTTGACGCCCGCGGGATCGATCTGCAGCGCGTCGAGGGCGGTGATGATGGCGCCGCGCAGGTCCGCGGCCGGGTCGGGTGAGCCCGGCGGCACGAGATGGGAGTACAGCAGGACGCTGGTGGCGAATTCGCGGGGGGTGTGCCAGGTGCGCAGTGTCTCGAGCACGCCTTCCGCGAACACGGCGCGCGCCGGCTGGTCGCCCGGGTCCCTCGCGGCGGCAGTTGCGGGCCATGTTGCTACGGGCATGACCGCGGTGCGGGCCCGGTGTTGCACCCACTGTTCCACTGTTTGCCGTCGCCAGTCCCGGCCGAAGACGTGCTGTTGCCTCCCGTCGACGTCCACGGCCGCGACCTCCGGCATCCCGGCCTCGGCGAGGTAGGGCCCCCACCGGTCGGCGTCTTCGAAGACGGTGAAGGTCACCGCGCGTTTGTGGGTCCGCATCTCCTCGCCGATGGTGCGCCGGCTGGTGAGCTCCATCAGGGGCGAGGGCCTCTGGTTCCCGCCGGGTTGCACCGCGAAGCGGCGGATGCCCAAGTGCTCGCCCGGCCCCAGGGGAGCGGCCTCCTCCACAAGGTCCCAGACTGCCGCGATTACCGGGTCCTCAGCGCAATCCTCGGGCAGTGGTGCGTCCAGCCGCAGAATGGCCATGAATGACGCTGGTGCGGAGGAGCCCGCATAGCGATGGACGCGGAAGGCCTCCGGTTGGCGGCGCACCCAGTGCGCGACCGCTGCCGCTGATGCCGGCCCCTCCGCTTCCTCTGCCATGCGCAGCACACCGGGGACGTCTTCGGCCCGGAGCGGAGTGTCTTCGATGTGCGGGTGCGTTCGGTAGTTGTACAGATCATCCGGCCCGCCCTGGTTGCGGAAGAGGAACATCCACTCCGCGACCCGCAGCAGCACGTCGTCCTCGGCGGCGCCGCGCACGGCCTGCAGGCCGGCGAGCGATATGCGGGCGCGGACGTCGTCGTAGCGCTCGGGGTCCCGCCAGCGCAGGTCGGCCTCGAGGGTCGCCCGCACCGCGTCGTGCGGGTGCAGCCCTTCGGGTGTGGCCTCGATGTAGGGCAGCCGGCGCAGCCAGGAGAACACCTTGTCGGTTTCCTCGTCGCCCAGCAATGCGCGCAGCAGGGGTTCGCGGGTGACGTAGGCCTGCGCGACCACCTCGAGGGCGCGCCGGTGGACGGCGCTGGGCAGGTCGCCCACCAGCCGCTCGACGAGGGTCCTCAGGACGTCGCCGGTCGGCTCCCACGGTGCGCCGGGTGCGGCCGGGACGGAGGCGGCCAGCGAGAGGGCGAGCGGGCTGCCTCCGGCGAAGGCAACGAAGGCGCCGCGCTGCTCTGCGGGGACACCCCGGGCAGCGAGCAGGGCGTGGGACTGAGCGGCGTCGAGCGGCCGCACGGCCAGTGCGGTGAACAACTGCGCCCACCCAGGGTCCAGCGACCATTCGGCGTCGGGGGCGACCCTGCTGGCTACCACCACGATCGCGTGGTCGGCGAGCCGCAGCAGAAAGGTCTCGCGCAGCCATGCCTCGAGGGGCTGGCACTGCTCGAAGGTGTCGATGAGCAGCACCGCACCGGGTTCGGCACACGCCGGGGCCGCAGTCTCCTCGAGTCGGCGCGGATCGGCGTCGAGGAACCGTCCGTCCACGTGCACCACGCGGCGGCCGGTGAGCTCGGCCTTCCGGGCGGCGTAGCGCACCAGCGAGGACTTGCCGATGCCGCCGGGGCCGTGCATGTACGCCACGAGCGGAGCGTCCGCCGCGCCCGAGAGC
Source organism: Streptomyces sp. NPDC050704 (assembly GCF_040654355.1). NCBI lineage: Bacteria > Bacillati > Actinomycetota > Actinomycetes > Kitasatosporales > Streptomycetaceae > Streptomyces > Streptomyces sp. NPDC050704. The sequence continues at coordinate 47,109 of NZ_JBFAHW010000038.1, forward strand.
ATCCGGTCGAGCACCGCCCGCTCCGGCTCCCTGCCCACCAGCGCACCGGCTCGAGCCTGCGCCAGCCGGCCCGCCAAGCCCACCGCTCCCAATCCAAGCCCCTCTCTGGTTTCCGTCATACCTCCACGGTCGGACAGGAGACGGATGGTCAAAGCGAACCATTTTCGTGGAGATAGCCAGTCCAGTGCCAGGAGAGGCAATTGCCTCTCCTGGCACGCTCAGGGGCATGGCGACCCCAGAACTCGGCGCGGCCCGGCGTCATTGGCACGATCACACCTCGCCAGTCACACCGCTCAGCCCGGTCACATCCATGACCGGAGCGGGACCGGGCCCGGCCGAGTCCTGGATGAGGTCGAGCTGTCGAAGGGCGCCCAGGCTCGGTGGGCTTTGGCCGACGGCCGGGCTGGCCGGCCCCTGCGGGCTACAGGAACTCGCTTCGGTAGGTCGAGGCCAGCTCGGCCGCGCGACGGCGGCGTTCCGCGAGCTCGTTCTCCGACAGTTGTGGCGGCGGTGCGTCCTTGCCCGCGACGGCATCGCCGATGCGCGTGAAGTACTCGTCCTGGCCTGCGGGGGTGCACATGCACAGCATGCGGGCCGGCGCACCCGAGGCGTTGCGGAAGTTGTGCGGGGCGTTGGCCGGGATGTTGATCGTGGACCCGGCCCCTACGGTGTGCTTCTCGCCGCGGAAGGTGAACTCGATCTCGCCTTCGAGGATCGTGAACATCTCCTCGAAGTCGTGCCGGTGCGGCGGCGGGCCGCCGCCGTCGGGGATGCGCATGTCGATCAGGCAGTATTGGCCATTGGTCTGCTCGCCGGTGACCAGCATGGCGTACGTGTTGCCCACCAGAGAGATGTACGTCGTGCCGGGGTCGTCGGGGTTCGCGACGGTCAGCGAGCGGGACGGATCGTCGTCGGGGATCATCGCGGTCGTCTCCTCAGATGTCGGTCAAGTGGCAGTCGGTCGACTGGCGCGACGACGACCTTGCCGCTGGGCAGAGCGCCTGCGGTGTCGGCGTGCAAGGCCCATGGTTCCGTTGGGTGCACCCGCGGGCGGTTGGTTGTTGACGGTTGAAGTGCAGCCAAGAGTAGGAACGGCTCTGCGTAGTAAGCGTGTACGTCTGCGACACCGGATGGGATTGCGGCGACATCTTCGTCGGCGCGGAGGACACACGAGCAGCAGGGCGCGTTCCCTCCGCCCGGGCGACAGGACGGGCACGTTCACCGTCGACGCCGACTCCATCGGCACCGGCCGGGGGACGGGGGAGCCGTTCATCGACACATGGAACACCGCTTGGGGACCTGTACCCCCTGCCGGAATTCAGCGCTTCCACGATCGACGGCTTCCACGGAACGATGCGCTGGGTGACCCCGCAGCACACCGCTGCCAACGAGCTCTGGGCTCTTCGCCCTTGGCTGTCTACGGAGCCGCCGCGCGCCGGCACTTCACCGACAGCAGCCACTTCATCCGCGCATTCAAGAAACACCCGCCCAGTTCGCCCGCCGACCAACCTGACGCCTCGGCTTCCCCCTCCCGGTTGACCGGCGACTGCCGCGGCCAGCCCGGCGTCTCGCCCTGTCCTGTTCCGCTGCGGTCTGCGGGGCTCCGACGCCTGTCGAGTCCTTATGATCCGCCTTTGCGGCGGCGAGGCGTGGCCGAGCGGGGCGGTGTCGAGCGCATATGGTCGCGTACCGGCGCCAGCAGGCTCGCGAGAGCCTTGACGTCGTCGCGTGAAAGCGGCTCGAACAACAGGCCGCTGACCACCTCGACATGCCCCGGCAGCACCTTCGCAAGCAGCTCACGCCCGGCATCGGTGATGGTGACGGTGATGCTCCGCTCGTCGTCCAGCGAGGGAGCGCGGACGACCAGGCCCTCCTTCTCGAGGAGACCTACCTGGTACGTCAGGCCGCTGCGGCTGTAGACGACGCCGTCGGCGAGGTCGGTCATGCGGTGGCTGCCCGTCGGCGAGTCTCCGAGGCGGGCCAGCAGCTGGAACTGCACATAGCTGAGATCACCGGTCTCGCGCAGCTGCTGCTCGACCGCATGCCGGAGCAGGCTGGCCACCTCGACGAGGTCGAAGTAGGCGCCGAGTTGCACACGGTCGAGCGACGGCGGTGAATCAGGCATGTCCGGAGTCTACTGCTTCGAATTCGAAGAGTGTGGAGTGTCGCCGTTCCAGCCACCTCGGCGGAGTTGGAACTGCACTTTTCCGTGAGTTCCGGTGCCATCCCGGGCGGAGGGACTGGGCGGAGGCGAGGGTCTCACCGGTCCGATGTGGTGGCCTCGCGAGCGCACGGTGTGGGCAGTGTTGGGCCCGAGTGAGCACCGCAGAAGGTGGAGATCGGGCAGCGGTGCGGCGCAGGGTTGCGGAAGGGAGGACGGCGCCGCCGCCCACGGATCCCGAGGACCGGCCATGAGTATCTCCAATCTCGCGCAACGTGAGGACCAGCAGCAGCTCGAGTGGATCGGCGGGAGTGTCTTCAGTGCCCTGCTCGACGCCGAGGCGCCGCCGTTGCACGTGCACAACAACGAGGATGTGGTCTTCCTGCTGCTGTCCGGTTCGGCGCTGGTGTGGGCCGGCGAGGAGGAGTACGAGTTGCGGGAGGGCGGCATCCTGCCCCGGCGCATTCCGCACGGCTACCGCATCACTTCAAAGAAGGCGGACCTGCTGTTCATCTCGACCCCCGGAGGGCTGGAGAAGATGTTCCGCCACGCGGGCCGTGACCTTCGCGAGCCGCGCCCGGAGGGCTTCGAGATCTCCGCTCAGCTGCTTGCCGAAGCCGCGGAACTGTCCGGCAACGTCGTCCTCGGCCCTCCCCGGTGACGGCACCACAGCCCGGCCGCGGGGAAGAAGCCGAGAACACGATGCCGAGATGAGCACCGCCGCGTGGAGTCCGGTGTCCTTGGCTGTGGTGAGCGCCGGTGCCGGCCATCCGCGTCCGACTCGCCGGCTCGCGGACTGGGTGGCGGAGGCTGTGTGCCGGTCACTGGCGGCCGGAGGTGCGCGCGCCGAGGTGGAGGTGCTGGAGCTGCACCGGCTGGCGCCGGACCTCGCTCAACACATTGCCCAGCGCCGCGCCAGCCTCGACCTGCGGGAGGCGATCGCGGCGGTCGTGGCGGCCGACGGGCTCGTGGTGGCGACCCCGGTGCTCGCCGCATCCCCGAGCGAGGTATTCGACTCGTTCTTCGCCGTCTTCGGGGACGGAATCCTCTCCGGCATGCCGGTGCTGCTGGCGCTCAACAGCGGCTCCCGCCGGCAGCCGCCCGACCTCACGCAGGTGATGCGCAGACACCTGACCGCCGTGCACGCCGAACCCGTGCCCACAATCGTTGTCGCCGACCCCGCCGACTGGCAGGCCACGGCGCGCAGCGACGCGGCGCGGCTGCGCGCGTGCATCGACCAGGCCGCCGCCGAACTCGCCGTGGCGATGAGCTCGCACCGGCAGTGACCGACAAACACTTGCTTCGAATTCGAAGCAGAGGTACCGTCATCAATAGTTGCTTCGAATTCGAAGCAACATCGATCGCAGTGAAGGCGAGAACCGAAATGAAGGCAGTACGTTTCCACGAGTACGGCGACCCCGACGTCCTGAGCTACGAGGACGTGGAGCAGCCCGTCCCCGGGGCCGGTGAGGTCCGGATCCGCGTCGCCGCGACGTCGTTCAACTCCGTCGACGGCAACATCCGCGGCGGCTTCATGCAAGGCCCCATCCCGGTGGTGCTGCCGCACACTCCCGGCCTCGACGTCGCCGGCACGGTCGACGCGCTGGGCGAGGGCGTCGACGGCATCGCGGTCGGCGACCAGGTTGTCGGCTTCCTGCCGATGGACAAGCCCGGCGCCGCAGCGCAGTACGTCATCGCCCCATCCGAGATCCTCGCGGCGGCGCCGAAGAGCGTCCCGCTGGCCGACGCCGCTGCGCTGCCGCTGGTGAGCCTGACCGCGTACCAGGCGCTGTTCGACCACGCCAAGCTGACGGCGGGTCAGCGCGTGCTGATCAACGGCGCGGGCGGAGCGGTCGGCGGCTACGCCGTGCAGCTGGCCAAGAACGCCGGCGCGTACGTGATAGCCACCGCCGGCCCGCGCAGCAGCCAGCAGGTCAAGACGGCGGGCGCCGACGAGATCATCGATCACACCACCGCCGAGGTGACCGAGAAGGTGACCGAGCCGGTCGACGTCGTGCTCAACCTCGCGCCGATCGACCCGGCGCAGCTGGCCGCGCTGCCCGCCCTGATCCGTCCCGGTGGGGTACTGGTGAACACCACGGTGTGGATGCCCGCACCCAGCGACGAACAGCGCGGCGTGCGCGGCATCGACCTGTTCGTCCGCAGCGACGCCGACCAGCTGTCGCGGCTGGTGGCACTGATCGACTCCGGCGAGCTGCGCGTCGACGTCGCGCAGCGAGTGCCGCTGGCGGAGCTGCCGGCAGTCCACGCCCGGGCCGCCACGGGCGAGCTGCACGGCAAGGCCGTCATCGTCGCGCCCGCCGCCTGACACCGACCGGCCGGCCTCGAAAGGAAACGACCGTGACACTGTCCCTGGATCCCGAGATCGCCGAGGCGCTGGCCCCGATGGCCGGCGCGATGGCCGAGGCCAAGCCGCCGGCGGTGGGCGACATCGCGGGTCGCCGCGCCATGTGGGAACCGATCATCGGCGCCGCGGGAGCCGCGCAGCCGATCCCGGCCGACGTGACGACCCACGAGCACTACGCGACCGCGGACGACGGCACACAGATCAAAATGCGCTGGTACGTCAAGGACGGCGCCAAGCCCGGCCCGGCCGTGCTGTTCTTCCACGGCGGCGGATACATCTTCGGCCACATCGACCTGTTCGACGGCCCGGTCTCCCGCTACGTGTCCTCCAGCGGCGTGCCGATGCTGTCGGTCGAGTACCGCCGCGCCCCCGAGCACCCCTTCCCGACACCGCTCGAAGACGCCTACGCCGCACTGCGCTGGCTGCACGAACACGCCGCCGAGCTGAACGTCGACGCCAACCGCATCGGCGTGATGGGCGACAGCGCCGGAGGCGGCATGGCAGCCGCCCTGACCATCCTCGCCCGCGAGCGCGGCGGCCCGCAGATAGCCCGGCAGATCCTGCTCATGCCGATGCTCGACGACCGCACCACCACACCCGACCCCCACATCGAGCCCTATCTCCTGTGGTCCTACGACGACAGCCTCACCGCATGGCCGGCACTGCTCGGTGGGGCCGTCGGCGGCCCCGATGTCCCGCCCACGGCGGCTCCCGCCCGTCTCGAGGATGCGACCGGCCTGCCTCCGGCCTACATCGAGGTCGGCCAACTCGACGTCTTCCGCGACGAGGACACCGCCTACGCGACCAAACTCAGCCGCGCCGGCGTGCCGGTGGAGTTCCACCTCCACCCCGGCGCCCCCCACGAGTTCGACTCCATCGCCTTCGACACCGACGTCGCGCGACGTGCCATCGCCGACCGGGTCCGGGTGCTCAAGTCGATCTGAGCCGTGACCAGCGGCCTGCTGTCACTTACCAACCCACATCTCCAGCCACATATCACTGCACTACGGAACTTGAACCGTTCGTCGAACGGTCCCTGGTTCAGCGAGGAAAGGGCCCGCCGGAATGCCGGGCGGTCCCTACCTCGACGTCGCCCCTGAAGCGCCTCGGCGCCGGCACGCAGGGCTCGTCCAGCCTTGTACTGCGCCAGGCCGCTGACCGCCGTCAGGAGGTGAAGTAGGCACTCGATATTCAGGCCGGTGGTCGGATCACTCACGTTACGAATATGCTTGCTTCCCATTCGAAGCATTTCATGTTCATTAATGCTTCACAGTGGATTCACATCACCAAGACAGGAGAACATCGATGTCCGACAAGAAACCGATCGCTGGGAAGAAAACGACCGCGCCTCAGGGGGCCGCAGTGGTCCAGGCGATACCCCTCCTTATCAGCTCAACCGACAACACTGTTCCGATCACAGTCCAACGGCGAACTTCGGTGGCGCCCGCCAACGCGTTCCGATTGATCGTTCCCATCGACCTGTCGAGCGTTTTCCACCGGGTGGCACCCTTTCCCGGTGTCAAAGGTGTGGCGAACCAGACCGAAGCATGGGATCACGTCGGTCCCACCAGGAACCCGCAGTTCGACGACGGGTCACAGGCCGACGAACAGTTGATCGAGTATACGGAAGGCTCTAGTTTTGCGTATCAGCTGACGGGATTCACGAACATCCTCTCTCGACTCGCGGCAGGCGTTCGAGGTGAATGGAACTTCAATCCCGACGGCGATGGCACCCTCATTCGGTGGACCTACGAATTCAAGCCTCTTCCGGGTCGTCGCTGGATTCTCGCCGGTCCATTCACTCCCCTGTGGCGCCGATACATGGAGGCCGCCCTCGCGAGGTGCCTGCAAGTAATCGAATCGGAAGAAAACCGCTCGTAGGCGTAGTTATCGATCCCTTCACAATCCAGGGTGCAGTCGTGGCCTGAAGCCGCCGCTTTCCATCCTTGACCAGCGCAAACTCTTCGCCACGAGGATCGAGGAACTACTGGATACCCACCCTCTTTCGAAGGTCCTGATCTTCATGCCAGGAAACGGAGTCAGGACCGGAGCCCGCATCCTCATCGACGCCGGCGACGCCAGCACCTTCCCCACCGCCGGCCCCCTGGCCTCCTACGCGGGCCTGGCTCCGGCGACCAGAGCTCCTCGATCCGCGGTGAACAGCTCTCCCGCCACGGCAACGAACAGCTGAAACGGGCCTTCTCCCTCTCCGCCTTCACCGCCCTGGCCGACCCGGAATCACGGGCCTACTACGACAAGAAAATCGCCCAAGGAAAACACCACACTCAGGCCCTGCTCTGCCTCACCCGCCGCCGGGCCGACGTGCTCGTCGCCATGCTCCGCGACGGCACCTTCAACGCAACGAACCACAGTCGGCATCAGCGGTCAGCTGACCGGCCGTTCAGCCAGGAGAACGACCCGATCGGCTTCAACAACGAACCCGAGAACCGGATACCCGCAATCACCCTCCGGATCCATCAGCACCGGCTTGCCCAGCCGTCGCCCGATCGCCCGCAGAAAGCCACAGAACACATCGAGTCGCTGCCGGCCCTGCAACTCACGCAGATCAACATCGAAATCGATCTCCTCCGGCACGTGAAAGCGGAAAATCACCAGCACATCGGCTGCCGGCCAGACCCGCAGGTCCGGGCACTCGGCGTCGGCCGGGCGGGACAGCACTGCCTCCGCCCGGGGCACCGGCATCACGACCTCGCCCTCGGAGTACTGGCACTTCCAGCCACTCGCGCTGATCAGATCGAGAACCGCCTGCCAGTCCTCCACCGAGGTATCAGGGACGCGCACGTCCGGCAGCGTCCCCGTCTCATCCAGGTCGAAGAAGTACTGGACGTCGTCCCACGGCAGATCAGACACACCGCCATGCTGCCTGGGCTCACGTCTCTGATGCAGCCCGATTCCCTTGACGAACCACATAGGGGCACCCCCCAAGTGCACGACGAAAGGCAACAGCATGAGCACACCCTCCCTCTCTCTTCCCGGCGGCACCTGGACTCTGGGTGACCTGACCGTCACCCGGTTCGGCTACGGCGCCATGCAACTGGCCGGCCCGTGGGTCATGGGGCCGCCCGCCGATCGCGAGGGCGCCCTGGCCGTTCTGCGCGAAGCGGCGGTCGACCTCGGTATCACCCACATCGATACCAGCGACGCCTACGGGCCGCGCGTCACCAACGAGTTGATCCGCGAGGCACTGCACCCCTATCCCGAGTCGCTGCACATCGTCACCAAGGTGGGCGCGACCCGCGACGAACAGGGTGGCTGGCCCACGGCCCGGCGACCCGAAGACCTGCGCCGTCAGGTCCACGACAACCTCAAGTCCCTCCGGCTCGACGTACTCGACCTGGTCAACCTCCGACTCGGCAACGCCGAAGGTCCCCAGCCCGGCTCGCTCGCCGGGGCGTTCGAGACGCTCGTGGAACTCCAGCAGCAGGGCCTGATCCGCCACCTCGGGGTCAGCAACGCCACCGAGGAGCAGGTCACCGAGGCACAGAGCATCGCGCCGATCGTGTGCGTGCAGAACATGTACAACCTCGCCCACCGCCACGACGACAAGCTCATCGACCGGCTCGCCACCGAAGGCGTCGCGTACGTGCCCTTCTTCCCCCTCGGGGGCTTTACCCCGCTCCAGTCCTCGGCGCTCTCGGCGGTCGCCGCTCGATTGAAGGCGACACCGATGTCCGTCGCACTGGCCTGGCTGCTGCAGCGATCACCGAACATCCTGCTCATCCCCGGCACGTCATCGACAGCGCACCTGCGCGAGAACATCGTCGGCGCGGGACTCTCCCTCTCGCATGAGGACTTGACCGAGCTGGACAACATCGGCCGCTGAATGCCCTGTAGCTGAACGGCCCACAAGCGACAAGGAGTCGTTGCCGCCCCTGAGGGTCATGCGTCGGACGTATGACCGGGCGCTGCGCGTCGGCAACGACTTGAGATCACCGGCCACCTGTGCCATCCGCGTGCGGGGACTGGGCACCGCGGCAAGGAACAACTGCTCCTTGGACCCGAAATGCCGTATCACCAGGCCGTGCGTCACCCCCGCCCGGCGTGCGACCTCGCGGATGGTCGTCTTGCCGAAGCCCAGCCCGGAGAAGGCGGCCCGTGCGGCTGCGACGATCTCGCCGCTCGCGGTGTTGCTCCCTGTCGGCGATGGACCCTCCATACCGAAAGTGCACATCCGGTTACTAGTTCATGCCCGAGTAGAGAGTGACTGGCCAGACAAAAAGCTTACAAACCCGCCCACCGCTGCGCGATCAACGCGTCGCTGTCCTCCTCTGTGATCAGAAAGAAGTCATGTCATGACTCCTGAGCCCCTCACCCCCGCCAACACCACCGTCGTTCTCGTCGACTACGCAGTCGGTTTCGCAAACCTTCTGCGCTCCCACAACCTCGCTGAACACATCGACAACGTCGTGGGCCTGGCGAAGACGGCGAAGTGGTACGAAAGCGGTCTGGTCGTGACCAACGGCCAGTCGAGCAAGCCGTCCGGCCCGCTGTACCCGGAGCTGTTGGAGGCCATCGGTGACCAGCCGGTCATCGAGCGTGCCGTCGACTTCAACTCCTTTTTGGACGCGTCGTTCGCCCAGGCGGTCCGGGAGGAAGGCCGGGAGAACCTGGTGGTCGGCGGCATCGCCACGGACGGATGCGTGTTGCAGACGGTGCTGGGCGGACTGCGCGAGGGCTACCGCGTGCACGTGGCCGTCGACGCCTCCGCCAGCCCCTCGCTCGAGGCGCACAACGCGGCGGTGCAGCGCATGGTCCAAGCCGGCGCAGTACCGGTCACCTGGTTCTCCCTGGCCGCCGAGTTCCAGCTCGACCCCAAGTTCCATGACGCCCCGCACCGCATGCGGCTGATGCAGGAGAACGTGCCGTCCATGGGCATGAGTGCCCGGACCTTCTTTCACGCCCTCGAACTGGGCAAGCGCGCCGCCACGGCCGTCTGAGCCCCTGGGGGCGGGTTCCGGCCCGCCCCATTCTGCGGGGCCCGCCCTCCCCCGGCCTTCAGGAACCAGTTTCCCCGCCGACCTCCAGGAACGGACTTCTCCTGACGATGGCCTATCTGGCGCAGCCCGAGCAGCAACAGAAGCTCGAATGGCTCGACGAGGAACGTTCTCCGTGCTGCTCGACAAGAAAACCACCGAGGGCAAGCTGACCGTGGGCCGCTTCGATGTCGCCAAGGGCGAAGCCCCGCCGTTCCACCTGCACACCCGCGAGGACGAGGCGTTCATGCTGATCAAGGGCACGGCCCTGGTCTGGTTCGGGGAGGAGGAGCCCGAGCTACACGAAGGCGGGATTGTCTACCTGGCCCGCAGCGTCCCGCACGGCTGCCGCATCACCTCCGACCGCGCCGACCTTCTGATGATCGCCACGCCCGGCGGCATCGAGGGCATGTTCCGCCACGCCGGACGCGACCTCACCACCCCGCGCCCCGACGGCTTCGACGACCGGGACGATCTCATCCGCTCCGTGGTTCATTCCACCGTGGACACGGTGCTGGCCGCACAGGAAGCGCTGCTCCTGGAAGTCGACTCACTGGCCGACATCGACCGCTGGTTCGACGCGATCGTGGCCAACGGGACGCGACAGGACGCGGTGGGCGGCTGCGCGATCGGCTCGTTGGCCAGCCGGCTCAGCGGCCGGGACGACCTCGCCCGACAAGCGTTCGTGGACGCCTTCGCACGCTGGGAAGCACCCCTCATCGCGGGCCTGCGCCGGATGTAGGAGTCGGGCGAGCTACGCCCGGACGCGGACGTGACGGAGCTGGCCGACCTCACCATGGCCGCAATCCAGGGCGGCCTCCTGCTCGCCCAGATCCGCCGTACACCGGACCAGCTCCGTCTCGCCCTGCGCGGCGCGCGGGCGGCCCTGGAGGACGCACTCACCCCGCTGCCCTGAACGCGGTCCACCTCCCGCTCAGCGCGGGCGACCCACCACGCCGTCCAGGGTCTCAGCGGTCGGCGCCGACCCCGCCCAAGCCTCCTCGACGATTCGGGTCACGGTCCCGAGGTCGACGGGACGCAGACTCGCCTACGGCGCGGCACACACCTCCGTTACGCCCTGAACCAGAACCCCATAAGTTTCTGATCAATACCTGGGCGGCAGGTTCTCACGGAATGTCCGGATTCACGGGCCTCCAGACAGTGCAGCGATCCGGTCTGGGAGTGGAACGCCGTCATCCTGGTTGAACAGTCCAGGCCGACGCCGCCGATCTTGTCCTGACGCTGCGGCGGTTGAGGTTGCTGGGCAAGTCTTTAACTCGTGGTGTTCTGCGGGGTGGTGACATTTGGTAAATACAGTACGGTCAACTTCCCGGCGTCATCGGTCAGTTCATGCGTCAGGCCCTGCTTCAGGTCCGTTCAGCGTGCGGCCGATCCGGTCGAGCGGGCATATTCGGTGGGCGTTTGGCCGTAGTGTTTCTTGAAGGCTCGGATGAAGTGGCTGCTGTCGACGAAGTGCCAGCGGGCGGCGAGTTCCGAGATGCTCCACCGGCCGGATGGCGCGGTGAGGGCGAGCCGAGCTTCTTCCAGCCGCCGGTGGCGGATGTAGGCGGCCACCGACTCTCCTACCGTGGCGAATGCCCGCTGCAGGGTGCGTACGGAGACGTTGAGCTCGCGTGCCAGCATCGTCGGGGACAGCTCGGGATCAGCGAGATGGCCGTTGGCGAGGTCCTTCGCGGCCCGGGTGAGTGCGGGAGCCAGCTGTGGTTCCACGTCGTCGAAGCGGCTCACCGCCACGGCCTTGGCCAGTTCGATCAGGGTGCTGTGGGCGGCGTGCACACCGGCCGGGCCGAGGTCGGTGGCCGTCTGCTGGATCATGTTCGTGTGGGCCGTCAGCAGGCGCATCTCGGCCGAGTCCGCCGGCCCGATGACAGTCCGGTTCCCGAGCAGGGATCTGAGCGTCGCGGAGGGCAGGAAAAGGAACTGCGCCGTGGTGTGCGGCGCCGTCTCGAAGGGCATCTGCCGCCCGAAGTGCCGGAAAAGGAACTGCCCGGCCGATACGGTGTGCTCGTCGCGATCGGGCAAGCCGCCCAACGTCCATGCGCCGCGCCGCAATACGTGGATCTCCACCAGGTCCCGATCGCCGCCCGCGGGGTCCGCGATCCGGGTGGCCGACGCCATGTGGAGATCAGCGATCACCACATCGCGCACCCGGGCGACGGATCCCTTGAGCCGGAAGTCGGCGATCGTGCCCGGACTGAAGGCCGGCAGGGGGAAGACATCGCCGATCTGCGTCTGCCATCCACGACGGAAGGCATCGAATCCTCGCGGTGCGGCACCCGGGACCCTGGAATCCACGGCGAACACCCCGCGCGACCTGTCGGTCACCGATCCAGTGCTGTTCATCTCCGGTGATCCATCTCGTGTCCGATGTTCCGACGCCTTCTTGTGGCGTACATGTTCTGTCCCGACGCCGCTGCGGTTCAAGTGCCTGCCGTGCCGAGTTCCCAATAGGACTCCGTCAGGTCTTCCAGGTGACTACGTGGTCGTGCCCGGGATCCGGAGGTGTCGGTGTGCTCGCTCACCGCGAACGCTCGCTCGCCTCATCACTGTGCGGTGAGCTTGGCGTGCAACCCCAGGAGCAGCAGTTCCAGTGTGGTCTCGAAGCTGCCGTCCATGGGCCGGTCCCTGCCGGAGTCCCAGCGGACCAGGAACGCGTTGTTCTCCAGCAGACTGAGATTGCGGGTCAGGACCGGGAAAGTGTTCGGGTTCACCGTCCGTAGCTGGGCCGCGTATTCCTTCTGCCAGCCCTCCTCCACATCCGCCGGCACGCTGGAGAGCTCAAGCGTCACCCAGCCGAGCACGAATCCGACCACCGCGTTGTACACCTCGACCAAGTCCCGCCCCGAGAAGCCGGCTCGCTCCAGCACACCCACCACGCGCTCCGCGAACGGGACCGCGGTGGTGCTCACCACCAACTGGGAGCCCAGGATCGGGGCGAGGTTAGGGTGCCGGTGCATCGCCTGGCGACACAGCCGGGCGACCTCGGTCAGCCACTCGTCCCAGGCCATGCCGTGGTCGGCGGGGAGCACGATGTCCTCCAGCACCCGTGCCGAGACGGCCGCCACGAGCTGTGCCTTGGTGCCGGTGTGCCAGTACAGCGCCGTGGGGTAGACCCCCATTTCCGTGGCGAGCGCCCGCATAGTGAGCGCGTCCAGGCCGTGCAGGTCCACATAGCGAAGAGCCGCGTCGATCACCTCCGCACGCGACAGCGGATTGCGGGCCGCCTGCCTGCCCCCGCGACGGCCGCTGCTCTCGCCCATCAGTTGTCCCTCTCTCCACGGTTGCTGCGGACGGAGATACGTTAGCCCGCGGGCTCAGGCCAGGAGCACAGCAGGCGGGCCGGGTTCGCCGTCGTGATGTGTTCGAACTCGCCCGCGTCGAGTCCGGCCGCCAGCAACTGCTCGCGAAATCGGGTGTGGACGAACCCGTACCCGCCCCCACCGTGGGCGCGGAGCTGCGAGATCAGACATACGTCGTGGGAGAGCAGGATGTTGTCGATGTACCCGGCCCGCACGAGATCCAGCACCATCCGTACCCGGCGGTCCACCTCGCCGGCATGGTCGGTGTTGATCGTGTCGACGCCGACGTACGCGCCACGGCGGGCGATCTGTTCCGCGTAGCCGGGGGCGGTCACCGTGTCGCAGTGGCCGATGGCGACGCGCGCCGGGTCGGCTCCCTCGGAGGTGAGCAGGTCCAACTGCGGCAGGCCGACCGGCCAACGGGCCGCATGGGTGTGAACGGCCGCTCCACTCGCTCGCTGCGCGCGGGCGGCCGCGCGCAGCGAGCGCTCCTCGGCCGCGGAGATGTACCACTTGTCGCAGCCCACCTCGCCGATGCCGCGAGTACCGACCGCGGCCTCGCGCACTCCGGCACCTTCAACGGCCACCTCACCGCCGCGGCCGCCGGTGCCGTCACCCTCCGGCACCTCGACGCCCCCGCGATCGGCCGCCTGGACCGGGCCGCACGCCGCCTCGCCGACACCATCACCACAGCGGCGGCCGGGGCCGGAATCCCGGCCACGGTGACCCGCGCCGGATCCATCCTCAACGTGCACTTCACCCCGACCGCGCCGGTCGACGCCGAACAGGCCCGCAGGGCCGCCGCCACCCCCCTGCTCAGCGCCCTGCACCTGGCGCTGCTCCTCGACGGCGTCTACACGACTCCGCGAGGAATGATCAACCTGTCGACCGCGCTGGACACGAACGACCTGGACCGCGCCGCACAGGCGTACGCCCACGCCTTCCAGCGGCTCGCGGAGGCGGAGGTCACCCCATGAACGAGCCCGAGCTGTTGAGCGAACCGGCTCCCGACGTGCGCCGCGCCACCGCGATCGGTGGCTATCTCACCTGGCTGGAGCGCACCCGGGATCTTGCCTTCACCGGCTACCACGACCTGCACCACTGGTCGGTCACAGACCTCGAAGGCTTCTGGTCGTCGATCTGGGACCACTTCAACGTCCGTACGCACACTCGCTACGACCGGGTACTCGGCCGACGGGACATGCCCGGCGCCGAATGGTTTCCCGGCGCGACGCTCAACTATGCCGAGCACGCCCTACGTCCAGCGCAAGCCGCGCCCGACGACGCGGCGGTGCTGGCGCGTTCGCAGACCCGCGGACCCATGGAGCTGACCTGGCGGCAACTGGCCGACCAGGTCGCCCGCGCCCGCACCGGTCTGCGCCGCCTCGGTGTCGGAAGGGGTGACCGCGTCGTCGCCTACCTGCCGAACATCCCCGAAACCCTCGTGGCGTTCCTGGCGACCGCGAGCCTGGGTGCCATCTGGGCAAGCTGCGCACCGGAATTCGGTGCCCGCGGTGTCATCGACCGGTTCGCTCAGATCGAGCCCACCATCCTTCTGGCCACCGCCGGATACCGCTACGGCGTGAAGGACATCGATCGACGCGACGAACTCGCCGCGATCCGCGCCGGTTTGTCCACCCTGCGCCACACCGTCCACGTACCGTACGGGCCCGGGGAACTCACCGACACGGTCGCCTGGGCGGACCTGCTCGCCGCACCCGCCGACCCCGGCTTCGACCCCGTCCCCTTCCGTGCTGTTCTCCTCCGGCACCACGGGCAAACCCAAACCGATAGTCCACGGCCACGGCGGGATCCTGCTGGAGCATCTGAAAAACCATTCCCTGAGCTGGGACCTCCGCCCCGGCGACCGCATCCTGTGGTTCACCACCACCGCGTGGATGATGTGGAACTCGCTGGTCTCCGGGCTGCTCGTGGGCGCCTCCATCGTGCAGATCGACGGCAACCCCCTGCACCCCGGCCTGGACTGGCAGTGGCGGCTGGCCGAGGAGACCGGTGCCACCCTCATGGGCGCCAGCCCCGGATTCCTGATGGTCTGCCGCAAGGAGGGCCTGACCCCCGCGCGGGACCACGACCTGTCCCGGCTGCGCCAGATCGGCGCTGCGGGAAGTCCGCTGCCACCGGAGGGATTCCACTGGGTGCGCGAGCAGTTCGGCCCCCGTGTGCTGCTCAACGTAGGCAGCGGCGGCACCGACGTGTGCACGGGAATCCTGCAGGGCGGCCCACTCCAGCCGGTCCGGGCGGGAGAGATCTCCGGCCCCTGCCTCGGCGTCGCTGCCACCGCGTACGACGGGCAGGGCAACGAGGTGACCGACGAGCTCGGCGAACTGGTCATCACCCGGCCCATGCCCTCGATGCCCGTCGGCTTCTGGGGCGACACTGACGGCTCCCGCTACCGGGCCGCCTACTTCGACACCTACCCCGGAGTGTGGCGACATGGGGACTGGGTGCGCTTCAGCGAGGCGACGGGCAGCTGCACGGTGGCCGGACGCTCCGACGCCACACTCAATCGCGGCGGGGTGCGCCTGGGAACGGCGGAGTTCTACCGTGTCGTCGAAGAGCTGCCCGAAGTCGACGACAGCCTGGTCGTCCACCTGGAGGACCCCGACGGCGGCCCCGGCGAACTGCTCCTTTTCGTCGTACCGCGCCACGGCGCCGAACTGGACGACGCTCTGCGACGACGGATCACGACAGCGCTGCGAGACACCCTCTCCCCGCGCCATGTGCCCGACCGCATCACCGCCGTGCCGGTCGTCCCGCGGAACCGCACCGGCAAGAAACTCGAACTGCCCGCGAAGAAGATCCTGTTGGGAGCCGCTCCGGCCGACGTCGTGGACCGGGACACCCTGGCCGAACCGACAGGGCTGGACACATTCACCGCTCTGGCCGCCCAGCGCTCCGCGCACTGACGCGACAGCCCACGGCGACCACCCGTACCGGGAGAACACAGCATGGAACTCACCACACTGGACGCCATCGATGTCCACGTCCACGTCGAACAGGACGCCCACGGCTGCTACTCACTCGACGACGAGCTCATGGACGCCTCGGCGTCCTACTTCAAATCTTCCGAGAACCGCACGCCCACCCTCACTCATATCGCCGAGCACTACCGCGCAAGGCGCATGGCCGCAGTCGTGTTCACGGTCGACGCCACCGCCGCAACCGGCCATCCGGCCCTCTCCAGCGAGGAGATCGCCGACCAGGCCGCCCAACATCCCGACGTACTCATCCCCTTCGGGTCGGTCGACCCGCACGCCGGACAGGCCGCGATCACCCGTGCCCGGCGGCTCGTCACCGAACACGGCGTTCGCGGCTTCAAGTTCCACCCCAGCCTGCAGGCCTTCCAGCCCAATGATGTCCGTCACTACCCGCTCTACGAAGCCCTCGCCGAACTCGGCGTCCCCGCCCTGTTCCACACCGGCCAGACCGGCATCGGCGCCGGTCTGCCCGGCGGGCGAGGCATCAACTGCGCCACTCCGACCCGATGCTCCTCGACGACGTCGCCGCCGACTTCCCCAATCTGACCATCGTCATGGCACATCCCTCGGTGCCCTGGCAGGACGCCGCGATCTCCATCGCCACCCACAAGGCCAACGCAGCGGCCCCGCCGGTACGAGAACAGAGTGGGCGGGCCCACGGAGAACAACCGAACGGCCGGCAGCAGCCTGGTGGACCAGGTCTCCAGTTCGGACCAGACCCTCTACTACGCCGGACTGCCGGCCGTGCCGGCGGTCATCGGGATGTTCTGGGGCGCACCGCTGATCTCCCGCGAACTGGAGACCGGAACCCACTACCTCGCGTGGAACCAGGGCGTCACCCGCACCCGCTGGCTGGCGACCAAGCTGGGCCTTGGTGCGGCAGCCGCCATGACGCCGCCGGGCTGACCAGCCTCGCGGTGAGCTGGTGGAGCGACCCCATCGACCGGGCTGTCAACGGCGGGGGCGCGACGGACACGTACTTCCCGCGGCTCGACCCCGTGGCCTTCGCCGCACGCGGTGTCGTCCCCCTGGCCCATGCCGCCTTCGCCTTCGTCCTGGGCGTCGCCCTCGGCCTGGTCATCCGCCGCACCCTGCCCGCGATGGCCACCACGCTCGTCGTCTACGCCGCCGTCCAGATCACGGTGCCGTTGTGGGTCCGGCCTTATCTGGCCGCCACGGACCGGACCACCGTGCCGATCGAGCCCGGCGGAGCCCCCATCAGCATCCAGGAGGGCGCCCAGCAGATCGTTGCGCATCCCGAAGTGCCCGGTGCCTGGGAAACCTCCCAACAGACGTTGGACGCCGCCGGCCGGTCCCCGTGCCGTCGTCCTTCGCCGACTGCCTGCGTACCGCGTCGGGCCCGCCCACCACGCAGCAGTTCGACGGCTGCCTCGCCGACCTCGGCGCCCAGGGCTACCAGCAGCAGGTGACGTACCAGCCGGCCGACAACTTCTGGGCCCTGCAATGGGCCGAGACCGGGCTCTACCTCGGCCTGGCCCTGGCCCTGACCGGGTTCTGCGCCCGGTGGATCCGCCGCCGACTGACCTGACCAGGCAGCAGGTCCAAAGCACGACGCCGGACCGCTGAAGCAGGAGCGAGGGGCAGCCGGGATCACCCGGCTGCCCCTCGCGATGTCTCCCAGCGTCGCGTGTCATCGACCACAAGGACGCCAGTCCTGGCATCACCGGATCAGACACAGGCACTCAGTTGCATTTCGGCAAGGGCACACACGGCCTGGCACAGTCAGCGCGACGGCCGGCCCATGAACGGGCCGCGCGCATCTCCTCGATCGCCTGACCGGCGACAGCGAGCGAGACTCACCTGCGGCTGCCGACGGCGAGTGCGGACGGTGGTCTCCTGCGCGACAGAGTGAGCCACCGCCAGACCATCTTGCCCGCGACCACAGCGGCAACCACGGCGAGCGGGAATTCACCAACGGGTCAAGCGATCCATTGCCGTACACCAGTCCCCTTCGGTGGCACGGTCGTCGGATGCGGTGAGCGCGTCTCAGGCGGCCCGGCGCAAAGCCGCCCGGCGGGCGGGCCGGTTGGGCAGGTGAAGCAGGTCCTGCGGGGTACCGTGCTCGGCCCATCTGCGTAGCCGGTCGCGGTCGACCCAGCACACGTGGTGCCGCTGCCGCTCGAAGACCGACATCGCCAGGGTGTTCACGACGCCCAGCACCGCGATGATCAACGACATCGCGAATGTGAGACAGGGGCCTTCGTTTGAGAGACCCACCTGGGAGGAGGAGGGCACCACCATGCCACAGCTGGGTCAGCAGGTGAGCCGGCGCAGGTAGGGCCAGGTCTGCGGACCGACCTGGCCGTCCTCGGCCAGGTTGATGTCGCAGGCGTAGTTGACGACGCTCTGGAACTTCTTTGCCGCTGCCTGGGAGTTGCGGCCGAAGATGCCGTCGATCGTCCCCGGATTGTGGCCCTGGTACTGGAGGAGGCACTGGGCTTCCTTGCCGGCGGCGGTCACCTGCGAGCTGGAGGGCTGGACCGTGGTGCCGTTGTAGTAGCCGGCAGAGAGCCGGCCGCTGGAGCTCATGCTCACGTCGCACGGGTAGGCCGCGGCAGCGGTGGCGCCGGTCTCGGCCGCGGCGGCGACGCCGCCGGTGACCGTACCACCCAGCAGGGTGAGCGAGGCAAGCGCGATCGCGGTGCGCCTGCGGGTTGCGGTGAGTGTCATGGAAAACCCCTGGAATAGGTGTGGTCGATCTGGACATCGGTCGTGTTCGGCGGATGACGCAGGCAAGCCGTGCTGTCCGTTCGAACGACAGACATGTTGGAGGTCGTGATCCCAACAAGCCACAGAGCCCGGCCCGGTTGGGACAACACGGGACGCGTCCCGCCCTGAGCTGCTGAGTCACGCGGGACGAAGCGGTGGCGGGACATGAGCGTGCCGTGAGGGCGAGCGGCACGAGAAATTAAGAATCCGCTCCCCGTTTCGCCCTGGTGGGTACATGCCCGGTCAGGCACACCTGACTGTCTCCTGAACACAGGTGCCATGGGTACCTGAAACAGTTCAGGTTGTGCGTCGCACCAATAATCAGCTAACGGCCCGTAGCGGCCGACCTGCGACCAACCAGAACGATCCGCTGGACGGACCGAGAACGACAACAGAATGAGATCATCGAGGTTCTGAACCGGCCGGCCGGTTCAGGAACTGCTGGCTCGCGACGTGACCCGCTCGGCCTGCGTCGCCAAGGACGGCACACCCCGCAATATCTCGATCATCCTTGCCTGGAACGACTCCGAGGAGCCACTGGTCGAAGCAGGTATCACGGTGGGACGGCCGGGGGCCGCGGTGAGCGTGGGAACGTGACGCTCACCGCGGCCGTGCACGGGATCGATCGCGCACCCCAGTTCGCGGTCTGCTCCCTCTGCCGTGCCGACTCCCCCCGGGGACGGCACGGGGTCCATGGTGGTGGACGGGCCTGGCTGACGGTACCTACGACTTTTCAGCGTCGCGGTACGGCCCTCACGTGCCCGGGGCCGTGCACTGGGTCGTGGCGTTTCCGCTGGTGTAGACGCGCCAGCCCATCATCTTGCGGGTCTCCGGGCCGTAGACGCCGTCCTGCTTGAGGCTGTCGTACCGGCCCTGGACGTTCCACACGGCCTGCTTGGTCTTGCTGCCGTAGACCCCGTCCTTGCCGCCCGTGTCCTGCCTATAGCAGGCGATCAGGGCGTCCTGGAGGGCGGTGACGGCCGTGCTGCTGCTTCCGGAGGCCAGGACGCAGTTCCTGGTCCCGTTGCCCTTGTAGTAGGGCTGCTTGACCGAGGCCGTCGAGGACAGGGACACCGTCTTGACGCCGTTGCAGGTCGGGTAGGACGCCGAAGAGGCGGCCGGTGCGGTGGCGATCGCTCCAGTGAGGAGCGTGGCGGTGAGGGCTCCGGTGGCGAGGGCGGCCTGGAAAGGGGACGAGCTGCTTCGGGGCATGATTCTTCCCTTGATGAGATGGATACCGTCAGGATTCGCGGCTCAGCAGCCCTTGGGATCCAAGTCGCGCAGCTTCGGCCAGGTCTTCGGGCCGATCGAGCCGTCGGTGCCCAGCCCGTTCTTCTCCTGGAAGCGGATCGTCGCGGCCCTGGTCTTGTCACCGAAGATGCCGTCCACCGTGCCCGGAGCGCACTTGACGTACTCCAGCAGGCACTGGGCCTCCTTGACGATGTTGCCCTGGGAGCCCTTGGAGATGACGGTCTTCAGCGCCTTGCTGTAGTCGAAGCCGTGGTACAGAGTGCCGTCGACGCCGAAGATGATGTGACGGTCCGTGCAGGGTGCGCTGGCCGTCACCTGTACGTCCTTCAGGTCCCCGGCATGGGCCGAGCCCGCGAAGGCCGTGCCCGCGAGGGCGACGGTCGCGATACCGATACCGATGCGCCGGGCAGTCTTCTTGATGATCATGGTCTCTCCCCGTTGTGGTCTGTGGGCGCGGCGTTGCTCGCCTGCCTCAGTCTGGAGAAGCCGCACGGTGGGCGGAACCTGAAACATTTCAGGTATGCCTCTTCACGGGGCGCACAAGCACGCCACCCAACTCAGGACAGTCCGGAGCCTCCATGGTCTGGTCGTCCCGGCCAGGACTTCGACCACCGGGCCCGGTCCGGTCGTGCGGTAGCCCTCCCCCGCACGGCTGCGTGCGTTTCGGGACGGTCCACTCGCGACGAGGAACGCGGAGATCCGGGCCGCGAGTGGCGCCTTGAGGGTCTGCGTGCGCGCGATGCGGCCGCCGGGGAGCCGGACGACGAGAGCGTGCGGGCGCGCGGCGAGGCCTGTGCAGCCGACGATCTCGGCGCCCACTGTGTCCACGTGTCTTGCCTTTCTTCCAGATCCGCTCTGCTTTGCATGCCGAGTCGGCCGACTTGCAGACGATGCCCTCACAGCCCCGCTCCCGGAGTTGTTCGTCCAGGTCATCGCCACGTCGGAGTCGTCCGTCATGGGGACTGCCTGGAGCGGCGGCTGGACGCCGTGCTCCTGCAGCAGGAGCAGGGCGCGGCGTGCGGCGTACGGATCGGCGCGGACGTCGCCGTGGCCGGGGTGGAGGAGGATGCCCCAGGCCCAAGCGCGCGCATTCCCGGAATCTGGGAGCGGCCTGGCTGGGAACCCGTCCACCTGGCTGGCGTTTCCGGTGCTGGGTGAGTGGGTTCGGCCGGGCAGACCGCGTGCGCCGGATCGGGGCGCGGAGTAGTCGGAGGGCCGAACGAATCTTGCGGGAGAGCCCGGGTCCTTCGCCTGAGGGTGGGGCTGGGTTATGGCGAGGAGCCGACGAAATGCGTCGATCTGCTTGAACACGTCTTGTGCCAGGCGGAGATCCCGCCCTCTTGGCAAAGAGGGCGGCCGCCACTTCAACGAGTCGTCTGGCCTTCATGCGTGAAGGCCTCACGGAGGCTGGTCTACAGAGGCTCTCCCGTCTGCGGGCGCGCAGCGCGGCGGGGCGTCAGCATCGCGGTCCGTCGGCGGTGCGATCGAGGCTTCGCTGCGAGTCACGGATCTGACGGACCCAGCTTCTCGTGGTCCCAGCGGTAGCGGCAGTTGAGCTCGACAAGGTCACGGCTGTAAACCAGAGGCGGTCTCGACCGCCGCCTTGCCCGTATTACGGCGCGATGGCTGTTCCTTGTGGGGCAAACGACCGGCACACTCAGCGACCGGACCGGGCTACTGTCCCCGTCGTACAGGGCTGACACCGGCCGCGCGTTGACCTAGTAGTCGACAGCGTGTCCGACCTGGCCGGAAGTTTGCAGATCGCTGAGAGGGCTGAGTATGTTCCTGCGCACTCGTAAGGGCGCCACATCACTTGTTGCTTCCGGGCTGTTGGCTGCTTCCCTGGGAGGGGCCCTCGCTGCCGCGCCCTCTGCTGCAGCTGCGGCATACCCGTGGTGCACCTCGTCCGCCTGGACGCAGAGTGCGGACACCACCTGGACGACCAGGCCGTCAACCAGCAACACCAACACAACATGTGTCATGGCCCAGGGAAGCACCGGTGGCGGTGTCACCTCCCTGCAGAAGGCATTGCGGCACTGCTATGGCAGGAACATCGCGATTGACGGGGAGTTCGGGCCCGCCACCAAGGAAGCACTCGAATACGCGCAGGGCAGAGCCGGCGTGAGGCAGGACGGCGAGTACGGCCCCGAGACACGCTGGGCAATGCTCTGGGGCCGGTACAGCATCGAGACGGGTGCCAAGGTCCGTTGTGCATGAAGCAAGTGCTGCATAGCCACGACCCAGGAGTAACCCCCGGGATGTCGAGTTTGGCCCTGTGCTCGCTGCATGGCCCTGGATGCAGAACGAGTGCGGCCCGCCCCGACGGGCTGCTCCCGCAAGTGGGTCGGCCCCTACCTCGTCACCCCCGAAAATGTGAGAACGCCCCATCCTGGGCAGGGAACGCGTTGTCAGCGTGCCGCCGTACGGCGAGCCGTGCGCTGCCTTGAAGCCGGCGGCCACGTCGAGGTCCACCGCCGCCGGATCGACCGCGCCTACACCCAGCAGCGCGCCCATCCCCGCTTCTGCCCGCCGCGCTACGACCGGCGCCTCGTGGTGTGCACAGGCAAGGACGGCTGCCCGGGATGCGAGGCGGGCGACCGGCCCTCGCTGCACTTCGACGCCGGCGTCGTGGCCATGTTCGTCGATCACTACGGCACCCTCGCAGAGGCCGACCGCCCGCTGTGGCGGTCGACCGCGCACGGCTGGCACCGGTACCCCGTCCCACTGCCCCGGCCAGTAGACGACTACCGCAGGTACGAAGTCGAGATCACCGAACTGTGCGTACGGCGGCCCCTCACCGCCGAAGAGCACGCTCAGGCCGAACAACAGGCGCGGGCCTTCCCCCAGCCCCACGTCGCAGCCATCCGGGCCGCGCTCCGAGGCCGCTGAGCGGAAGCGGGTTATCCACAGGCCAGATGTCCCGTCTCCGTTCAGTTGAGGCAGTCCCCGTCTTTGTACGGCATCCGGTCACATGTCCCGCTCAATCTCGGGCATTCGGTGCGGTGTCTCGGTCAAACCGAGGCAGCGGTTCGCTCTGCCTCCTACGGTCATTGCGGCTGGTCAGCGCGCCGAGTGGGGGTGGCTGGTGGAGGCGACGCCTCATCTGACTGACCATCACGAAGCATCCGTATCGTGATCAAGGAGAGACATCCCGGATGCCAGAGCGCGGGCCGTGCCGACGAAGTACTGCGCGTCGGCACCAGGGGCGAGACCGAGGGGGACGCCCTGGCTGAGACCGACGAACAGTGCCCTGAGCACGATGGTCAGGCATTGTGCCTGTCGGCTCAGCAGAGGTGCGAGAACCTGTCGGCGTAATGCGCGAACGCGGCCTTGGTGCGCTTTCCGGCGATCCCGTCGACGTCAAGGTTGTAGCCCAGGTTGCGGGAGTTCAGGTAGCGCTGGAGCGCCTGGATCGTGTGGGGTCCGACGATTCCGTCGATGTCATCCTTGTAGAAGCCCTGGGGAGTGAAGAATTCCTGCGCCGCCTTCCAGCTGCTGGTACCCAGCTGCCCGTCGATCGTGCCGGGCTTGTAACCCAGTGCGCGCAGCCAGCACTGCCAGTCCTTCGCCTGGGCGGTGCTCAGCCCGAGGTTGACCACCGCGAGCGTGCCCACCTCACCGGTCACCGCCTGCTGCTGGGTCGGCGCGGGGGCCGCCACGGCTGTGCCCGTGGTGGCCAGGCCGCCGGCGGCGATTCCGACGGCGGCGGTGACACTGACGAGTGCCTTGGTGAGTGCGCGCATGCTTTTCCCTCCGTTGACGTGCGATGAGCAGAACCGACCGCACGGGCCGGCTCCGCGACGAGACTGGGCCTTCGGCGCGATGTCCGGCCGCAGTCGGCGTACACGTGGCGTCATCCTGGGACGTCCCACGCGCGAAAGTGAGGTCGTGCGCGCCCCTCGCCGTCGGTGTCAGCCCCGTACGACGGGCACAGTAGCCCGGCCCGGTCGCCGAGTGTGCCGGTCGTTCGCCCCACAAGCCCTTCAGCCGTAGAGCGGGTGGACTGCTGTTGTTCAGGGTGGCCGGGGCCGTGCAGCGGCGGGTTCGATGGCGGGCGCGGGCCTGGGGGCAGCGTCGCCGACTGGACCCGCGCAAACACTGCCGGATCCGGTCGGGGCGGGTCGGCTGGGGCTGGGGATGCAGGACGAGGACGAGGCGGCGGACCTCGTAGGCGGTCAAACGCAGGGGCGGGACGCAGCCGGCGGGGTCAGCCTCGTCCCCCTGTTGCGGTCTGCGGGCTGTGCCGCCTCCCGACGGAAGTGCTCCGAGGCGAGGGGCCCTGCTCGCGCAGGGCCGCCGCGTCCTGGAGGCAGGGAACGCGGCGGCCGGCTGGGCCAGGGTGATGGGCCAGTATCAGCCGTGGCCTGGGTCTCGGATGCACGCACCGGCAGTGCTCCCGGTCGCCGGTCCACTTCTTCGGCAGATACAGGCCGGCGATCAGTGGCGGCTGTCGCTGGTGACCTTGACGGCGGCGGCACCGAGGTTCGGCGCCGCCCTCCTGGCGAGTTCGTCGGCGTGGTCCCGATCCGCGCGCTGCGCCACGACGATGCTCACCGCCGATCCAGACACAGCGTCGCGTCGCACACCCGCGCCGGTGACCGGGTACTGAGCGAGCACCGCCTCGTACGCGGCGATCGCCTCGGCAGGGAAACCGTTGTTGAAGTCGGTCTCCACAAAGAGACCCGGCCCTGTGACCTTGAGGACCATCACGCCGGAGAGGGTCCGGTGCCGGTCGCCCTCGGCGAGCATGTCCTTGAACACCGCCAATGCGCCGCCGGCATCGACCGCGGTGACCTCGATCCGCCAGCGGTCGGTTGCTTCTTTCCAGGGCGAATCATAAATGTCGGCGTTCACCACCTGGTCGTCGGCCGTCAGGGACCGCCACAGCGCCAGCACTTCGTGGGTGCGCCTTTCGTCCGCGACCACGGTGAAGGTGATGCCGTCCGCCGTGATCCGGCCGGTGATCTTGTCGTGACGGGCGACGTACTGTCTCATCTCGCCCGCCAGCTTGGTCACGCGGTCGGCGGAAGTGCCCTCCTTGAGGATCAGCGTGCCGTCCGACGTCCCCTTGAAGGGCAGCGTGTTGTTCTTGGTGGTGTGGATCTTTGCCACGTCCGGCGTGCCGGCCCACTCTTCTTCGAAATCCGCAGCGAGTGCCGTGCCCTTGTCGATGGCGCAGCCGGTCAACCAGGACAAGCCCAGCACGGACGCGATGACCGGTATCGGCCACCGCAGGGCGCTTCTTTTCAGTGTCGTCTCCTTGGAAGAGTGCGAGCACGCCGGGGCCGATCAGCCCCGGAGCCTGGCCCGCGGTGTCGCGACCGGCTCATCAACGGGGCGAGGCGGCCGCCGTTGACGAAGATCGTTCAGGACCGTCAGATCCAGTCCGGCCGTGGTCGGCCGTTGTGGCGCAGCCGTAGCCGACGCCGGGGGTGCGAGCGCAGCACCGGATGGAGGTTCCAGCCCTGCTCCGAGGCGACGCGCAGGACGTGACCGGCGCCGGCGCCCCGGAAGTAGTGTGCTGCCAGTTCCAGGTCGCGGTGGTACTCGCGACGGTGCCGGGAGGTCTCCACTCGCCGGGTCTGCTTCCCGACGCGCCGCTCCACCCGCGCCCGGTAGTACGCCGTGTCGCCCTCCCGCACCAGCGCCACCGGGCTCACGCACCAGAGCGGGACGAACGGCACTTGGCCCAGCGTGGCGTCCAGCATCCGTGTCGCACCGTTCTCGGCACGCGGCACCATGTAGACGATCAGCTCGGCCAACGGCGCCACGCAGTAGACACAGACCGCGATGAGAACCCACACCACCCACCACAGCGGCAGGAACACCAGGGTCAGGGGCAGAAGCAGCAGCCAGCGCAGTGCGGCCGGGCGGACCGGAAGCGGCCCCCAGGCGGGGTCGTCGTAGTCATGCACGGATGGTGCCTTCCGCTCGCGAACGGCTAGAAGCTGTCCCTGGCACAGCCGCTGCGCGTCCCGTCTTTGGCTCGGAGTTTCCCACGCTGACGGAGCCCGAGCAGCCGACGAGCAGCACGCCGGCGGCTACGGCCGACAGGCCCCAAGCCGCTGCGCCCAAGCGGGCCGTGGTCATGGTCAGCTCCCTTCCGGACGATCAGAACAAGAAGTGGCCGGGAGCGAACTGCCAGTGTGTCAGGCGCACTCGCACGGCTTGGACGCGCACCCCGCCACCGCCGGTGCCAGCCCCCCTACGACGGGCACAGTAGCCCGGCCCGGCCGCCGAGTGTGCCGGTCGTTCGCCCCACAAGGAACCGCCGCCGCACGCCCTCACGCTCTCCCATGCCTGGGCAGACCTTTCGTACATCGGCACGTGGACTCGGCCTGGCTCACCCCGGGTTCTGGCACAGATCTCGGGGAGCCGTCACGAAGCGTTACCTCGATGTTCGATTGCGAGGAGACAGGTTCGCGTGAGACCGCGTACGCCTCGTCGTCCCACGATCACAATTGACGCTCCCTCAGGTGTCTGCCGACCGCCGCTGCGGCCGGTTGTGGACGGTGATGGTGCTGGTCATGCAGACCGATGCACCGTTCTGGGACTCGCTGGTGTTCGACGGGATCGACCATGTGGACGTCGAGGCGGTGACGGCCGCGTTCGGCACGGTCGAGGTGGTGGCGAGAGGCCACGCGGCCGGGGCGGCGTGTCCGGACTGCGGGCGCTTCTCGGAACGAGTCCACGACCGTTACCAGCGCAGACGGAAGGACCTTCCGCTAGCTGAGCAGAGTTTTGTGATCAAGCTGACGGTCCGGTGCTTCATCTGCGGAGCGGCGGATTGCCCGCGCCGGACGTTCGTCGAGCCGTTCTCCCGGTTGGCCGCCCCGCACGCATGGTTCGCCACTCGGCTCAACCACGCCCTGGAGCGAGTGGGGCTCGCGCTGGCCGGGCGGGTCGGCACTCGGCCGGCTGTGCAGCTGGGCTTCGGCACGGGACGGCTGGCACCCGGCCCTGGGGACCACTCCGGACGAACCCGGCCGTACGAGGGTGCGGGACCCAGGGACCCAGGTGGACCCAGCAGCCGTTGCGGATCGTGTCCACCAGCGAAAACACCGGTCTGAGGACCCAGGGACCCAGGTTCTGCGGCGGTTGCAGGGGGTTGATGACACAGGTCTGCCGGACTGTTCAGGCCGGGGTGCCCGGCAGGACCTGGGCGTTGGTGATCTGGAGGCGGGCGGTCATCGCGTGGTCGTCGCACACCGCGTACCGGTCGCCGTCGTCGGCCCGGTCGGTGTGGGTGGCCGACTCCGGGCACGGCGCGTCCAGCTGGTCGTACGACCGGCTGGCAGCTGTCTTGCGGGCTGCAGCGCACGCGCCGTTCGGGTGACGTGGTGAGGGCCCGAGGGCGCGGCGCGGACTGCCCCATGCGAAAGCGGGTTCGCTTTCCGTGTTCGCTCACATTCCCTAAGGGGTCCTTGCAGAAAGATCGTGTTGTGGCACGGTGGAGTTGTAGGTGATTCCGTGTTTTGTGGGGTGTGGCCATGGCGCGGCGGAAGCCGTGGGAGGTCAGTGACGAGTTGTGGGCGGTGATCGAGCCGCTGTTGCCGAAGCACGAGCGGCGCTTTCGGCATCCGGGGCGCAAGCGGATCGATGACCGCAAGACGCTGCAGGGCGTGTTGTTCGTCCTGTACACCGGCATCCAGTGGGAGTACCTGCCGCAGGAGCTGGGGTTCGGTTCTGGGCCGACGTGCTGGCGGCGGCTGGCCGAGTGGCAGGAGGCCGGGGTGTGGGAGGAACTCCAGCGAGTGCTGCTGGACCGCTTGCGGGCGGCGGACCGTCTGGACTTCTCCCGGGCCACCATCGACGCCTCGCACGTGCCGGCCAAGCGGGGGCGACGCAGCCCAAAAGTCGGTCCGAGTCCGGTTGACCGGCGGCGGCCGGGCTCGAAGCACCACGTGCTGACCGATGCGCACGGCACCCCGCTGCGGGTGTCGCTGACCGGCGGTCACCGCCACGATGTCACCCAGCTGCTGCCGCTGATCGACAGCCTTGGGCCGGTGCGGGGCAAGCGGGGCCGGCCCCGGTGCAGGCCCCGTACGTTATACGCCGACCGCGGCTACGACTACGACCTGTACCGCTGCCGGCTGCGTGAGCGCGGCATCACGCCGAAGATCGCCAGGCGTGGCGAGCCGCACGGCTCGGGCCTGGGCAAGGTCAGGTGGGTCGCCGAGTCCGCCATCGCCTGGCTCCATGGCCCCCGCCGCCTGCGAATCCGGTGGGAAGTACGCGACGACATGCACGACGCCTTCCTTCAACTCGCCCACTGCATGACCCTCGCCCGCAAGCACTTGGCTTTCTGAAAGCACCCCTAAGCAGAACGAGGCCCCATGCGCAGTCCCCTCATGTCAGCGGCTGTTGCCGCCGCAGCGGTGATCCCTCTTTCTCCGCTCGGCCAGGCAGCAGCCGCAGCCCCGGCGGACATCAGTGACGTCGTCTGCAACGGCGGTTCCCTCAACGTGCAGTTCG
This sequence comes from Streptomyces sp. NPDC050704, assembly GCF_040654355.1. Lineage (NCBI taxonomy): Bacteria > Bacillati > Actinomycetota > Actinomycetes > Kitasatosporales > Streptomycetaceae > Streptomyces > Streptomyces sp. NPDC050704. The sequence continues at coordinate 75,407 of NZ_JBFAHW010000038.1, forward strand.
GCCCCGGCTCAGGTTCAGCAAGAACCGCGTTCGGTTGTCCGCCCACGGCGACATGGGTATCTGTTCCTCCACTGCGCATCCGGAGCTCACCGCCGGTGTTATCCGATTCCAAGCGAGCCTCACAGCTGCCTGCCCCGGTCCCTTCGGGCCCGGCTACGCCAGTCGCACCGGACACTGGACAGGATGGTGCGGGCCGCCCTCCGCGGTTGTCCCGTCTCACGCGATCTGGTCCGATCCGCTCGCCGTCTCAGATGATCTGGTCCGACGGTGCTGCTGTCGGTGACGGGTGGCAGGCTGCGCCCATGAGCTACGACCTTGCCGTGTGGGAGGGCGAGCGGCCGTCGGATGACGCCGCTGCAACCCTATGCTTCACCGATCTGTACGACCGATACATCGATACGGAGGAGCTTGCGGTTCCTCCAGTGGAGCAAATAGCGACCTTCGTCTCCGCCCTCCTGGAACGGTGGCCCGATCTCACCGAGGACGAGGACGACACCTCGCCTCGGTCGACGGGTCCGCTGATCAAGGAGGCCCGTGGGCCGCTGATCTACTTCCCTATGCGCTGGAGCATGGCGGTGGAGGCATCTGCCTACGCGGCGGAAGTTGCTTCGTCGATGGGCCTCAACTGCTTCGACCCGCAGGCGCGGCAACTGCGGCCGTGACGATGACGCAGGAGCGGTCAGACTTTCCCTGGCCTGCGTCGACCGGATTGTTTGAGACGGGTTGTCACCCTTTCGCATGACGGAATCCGACACTCGGCCACGGTGGTCCGCCACCTGGCCCCCAGCGGCTGGATCCACCCGCTCTCGCCCCGGGCCAAGCGGAGGCCGTGATCACTCTCCATCGACTCCTCGCCGAGTTCTTCGACGCGCGAGAGCAGTCGGACAGTCTCGCCAGGATCTTCAGGGACTACCAGTCGTGGTCGACCACCCACACCTGATATCAGCTGGAAGCGATGCCACCGGACCAGATCAACTGAGACAGCACCCGGCATCCAACCGTCCGGGACCAGATCACCCGAGATTCTCGGCCGCCCGGCGTCTCAGTTGATCTAGTCGCCGCAGGTCACAGCCCTACCCGCAGACCAGATCATTTGAGACGAGACAGCGGTGTCGGACCGTAACGGACCGGGCATGTTCATAGGCGAAAGAGCGGTGACCACAAGGGGGATGGGCGATGACGAAGCTCGGCCAAGGGGCACTGTTCCTGTTTTGCTACCTCGACGTTGTCGCTTGTCTAGCCATCGGGGACTGGATTTCCGATGTGGGTCCTCCTTTGCTCTATGGCAGCCCGGTCGCTTTCGTCGCTGGGTTCATCACTCAGGCGGCACATGACATCTATCGGCGAAATGCGGAGCGCAACGCCCCTCTGTAAGCGCCCCGTTGGACAGCGCAACCTGGGGTGCTGGACGTAGCGCAGAAGGTTCCCGCGCCGCGCCGCCGGACAGTCCAACTTCGATGGCAAACGATCCAGCATCGATGTCACAGGACAACCTTGCCGAATGAGACGGTCCCTCGGGGCAGCAGATCTGCTTCACAGGCCTCGGACCGAGACCATCTGGTCCACGGCTTTCTGAACCTTCGGCAGGAACGCCGCGATGGCCTCGCTATTGGGTTCCTCGCCAAGCTGGTCCAGAGCGGTCGCGCGGGTGAGGACGATGTCGGGCTGGTAGACCAGGCCTGCGGCCCACACGTCCAACTCCGCTTCGCTGTCCCCGTCGCCGTCGCCGTCGCCGGGACCGTAGTTGATGTACAGAACGGGGAGCTCAGCGGAAGAGTCCAAAAGGGTACGGATGTCTGTGACGGTAACCTGTGGCGCTGGCCTGTCGACGGTCGGTTCCATGTGACGCTCCTCCAGCTGATAGTTGAGTCAGCCTATATCCGCTGCGCCGGTCAAACCGATGGGATCAGCTCTGCTCGGACCGGGAGCGGGCGAGGAACGCGGCGAGGCCGCCGGTGGCCTCGGGGTCGGCGGCGGCGAGCCGGGCCGCCAACGCCAGTTGGTCGACGCCGGCGCCCGGCGCGAGGTGCGCGAGTTCGGTGAGCAGCGCGGCGTGGGCGAGCAGATGCGTCGGCAGCAGATCGGCGGCGACCGCGCGGACGGCGGGATCCGCGTAGTGCCCGCAGTGCGCGGCCAGGGCGTGAGCGAGCCAGGCGTCGGCATCCTTCTGCATATACGAGCCGGCCCGCCGGGTGAGTTCGTCCCGTACAGCTTCGCCGCCCTCGCGGGGCTCGGTTTACTCCAGCGTGCCGAGCTCGCGCAGCGCCTGGAGCTCATCGGCCCGGGCGGCTTCGCGCAGCTCGGCTTCCCGGGCGACGGCGGCCTCGGCTTCAGCGGCGAGCACCCGCACCGACGTCGTGATCCGCACCTACGGCCCCGGCCAGGTCCCGCCGCTCATCGACACGATCGCCGACATCTGGGCCGACGCACACGAGGAAATCACCAACACCGTTCCTGACTTGTTCAATCGATCCCAGACGCGCGGTTCGCGGCCGTAGCGTCGAGGGTGCCGGACGGCACGGGCTCGACCTGTTCCTTGCCGCCCCTGGGCTGGCTCTTCTTTAGCGTGCCGCCGCCGTCCGGTACCCGCGCGGTGTGGCTCGACAGAGGCATGAACATCATGGTGACGCTGCGGCCCGCCGACCGGGTTGCCGTGCCCGTCCAGGTGCCAGGCGGCCGTGGGGGTCCCCCGCTCGAGGGAAGTCGAGAGTGGGGGAGGTCGTCGTTCATGTCGACCGCGACCACCCCTCGGGCCAGCGCTGCCGGAAGTGGCAGCACCGGGGTGGCGGCGCGTTGCCAGGCGGCGGTGACATACCAGCGGCCGCGGGCCGGGTCGTGGTGGATGCGGTAGGCCACCGCCCGGTTCGCGGTGATCCGATCCCGCCACTCCTGCCCCCGGTGCTGGAAGCGCACGGTCGCGTCCAGCACGTACCGGCCGTGCGGTGCATTCGCCCGGTGGGCCAGCGGGGCCGGGAGCTTGAGCGACAGCTGTCCGGTGTCGGTGATCCGGAGGGTCTCGTTGCCGAACCGTTTGCCCGACTCGCCGTCCGCGGCCAAAAACATCCGTACTGCCTGCCAGCGTGCCCGCCACGCCGCTTCATCCAGCCCGGCCGCCGCCAGATGATGGCGGGCATGCGCGAGGCGCTTGCCGCCGCGCACCACCCGCACCCGGCCCGCCGCCCAGTCCGCCTCCACCCCCGCCAACCGGTCCTTCAATGTCTGCAGGCGGCGGGACTTGGCATGCCACTCACCCCGGGAGGCATACCCGCGCGCCAGCCCGGCCCGCTTGTCCGCCGGGGCGCCCAGCGGCCGGGCCAGCCGTGCCTCGATGGACGCGATCTGCCCGCGCAGTCAGCCCCGATGGGCCGCCTGGCCGCGCCGGGCCAGGGCCCACTGGTCGTGGGTGGCCTTGGTGATACTGCCCGCCCAGCGCGCCGACGACCGCCCCGTCAACCCCCGCTTGCGCACCGCCCACGAGGCCGCATCATGTCCCAGCCCCTGCCGGGCGCGTACCGCGAGATCCCCGGCCGCCAGCGAGCCCAGGAACACCCCGACCTCCGTCAGCACGGTCGCATCGGCCGCGCTCACCCGCAGCCGGTCCCGGACCGCCACCCCGGCCGGACCGGGCACCACGAACGACGCCGCCAACTCCCGCAACCCACCCACCCCTTCACCCCCACCCGGCCAGAAATCCCCGCCACGACAGTCAACGAGCAGCCCCCGCAAAGGTCACCCATTCGACCCACAAACTCCCGTTCCCCTCCGAAGAACGAAACACCCGAGAACACACCCCACGACAGAGCGGACCATCCCGGCGCCGATACCGGGCACCAGCCGACCGCATCCGGCTACGGCACTCACTTACACTCACCAGAAGTCACTCCCGCTCAGTAAATCGGCAGCAGTCCCCAACCCCGGACGGCCCGGAATTCGACCTGCTGCTCCTGCGGGTCCGGGCCGAAAACGCCGCGTAGCACCGCGCCCTCAGAGGCCACCGTTCTCCCCGGCCCACTGACCTGGCCCGGACGGAAGGCGATCAACGCCTGTCCGGATCAGGGTTTCCAGGTGCGTAGGAAGGAGACGATCCGCTTGGCGGTGCAGCGGGGGTTGTTCAGTTCGTGAGCGAGTGCGGTGAGTTGTTCGCGGGTGGGGTTGACGGGAATGTTGCTGGCTTCGAGATACATGACGGCCACGGCGCAGGCGACGGTGAGGTTGGAGCGCTCCAGCCACCGGCAGCGGCCCACGGTGTGCACCAGGGCGGCGGCCCGGGTGTAAGGGCCGTCGTAGACGGGAGTGTCGAGGAGTTCACCGCGGTGGCGGGCGACGGCGGCGATGGGCACGCCGTAGTCGTCGGCGGCCGGATCGCGGTGCCCGGCCCGCTCCGCTACTTCGAAGATCCAGGACTCGTCGACGTGCAGGATCACGCGGCGGCGCCCGGCTGCTGCTGGTTGTACGGGGCGTCGAGCTGCTGCTCGAGGTCGTCGAGGAACGTGCCGTGCTCGTCGATGAGACGCTGGGCGGCTGCCATACCGGCGGCACGGGCCCCGGTGGTGTCCTCGATGATGAGCCGCTCGACGTACTTGTTGAAGTCGAGCCGGCGGGAGCGCGCGGCAGCCTTGCCGGCCTCCAACACGCCCTCGTCCAGCCGGACCTGCGTTTGCCTATTCGTAGCCACACTTGATGGTAGCAGAGTGGTAGCAGGTACGGGCTCGGTTAGACACTGCCGTGTGGACGTTCATCGGCCTCGCCGATCACGCCCCCACGGCGCGCGACCGCGACCGGTACCCGGTGAAGCCGACCACCGCAGCGCCCACCAGCTCTGTGTACAGGACCTCGACCACCCGGACAGGGCCGGACAGCGAGTCGTCGAGGACGTTCGGCACGTTATCGACCTCCGCCCAGCAGGTCGCCGTCATGCGGCCCCGTCCGCGTGGTCAGCGGTCGGATCTCGGCGCGGCCCACCATGTGCACCCTCTTAGCCGGGCGTACCTGATATTTGCCCCAAGCGTTCAGGTGTGGTCATCGCTCACGGTGGTGTACCCGACTTCGGCGAGCGCGAAGGCCCACCCCGTCACGTCGGGCCCCGGACCGCCCAGGCGGACGTACACCTCCCACCCGCCACCGTCCGACTGAGACACACAACAGCGGCCGCGCATCAGGTCAGTTGCGGGTTAGTTGCGTGTTGCTTGCCTGGCTGGGCGGCCTCGCGGCTGCCACTGTTTTGAGCGTTCAGATGTGCATCATGCACATCCATACGGAAGGGGATGGTATGTCCGTGATCAGGCGTCGCATCGCGGTGCTCGCGGGGGTCGTCGGGCTGCTGGCCGGATCGACGGTCGCGTCCGCGGCTTCGGCCGAGTCGACGGCCGCCTCATGCCCGGAGGGCTGGTTCTGCTTCTGGGACGGTCCGAATTTCCAGGGCTCTCGGGGAAGGCTTTCGGACTGCGGCGTGCAGTATCTGAGCACCTGGGGCTGGGGCAACCGTATCGAGTCCTCTTACAACAACACCAACCGCGTGGTCCAGTACTCCGACGCGACAACCGGGATCGTCTGGTGGAACCAGTCTGACACCGCCTACGGCTCGGTTCCCGTTCTCAACGCGGCGGACCGGGTCGAACGGCTTTGCTGAGTTCCATACGTCTGGGTTTCATACGTCCATGGGCAGCTCCCCGTATGAAGAGCGGCCCACCCCGTCCCCGGCAAAGTAAGCCCCACACCCCCTCCCGCACCATCCATGTCCGGGTCCGCACAGGCCCCGACAGGACCGCGTCCACCTGGTACCGGAAGTGCGCCCCCGACACGGTCACGGTGTTGCCCCGCGCCATGAGCGGCGAGGCCTCCTCACTCACCGACGGCCGTGCTTGAGTTCGCGGTAGTCGTGCTCGATCCGCCACCGAATCTTCGCCAGGCGGACCAGTTCGGTGAGCGAGGTGCCGGCGGGCAGACTGGTCAGCCAGTAGTCGGTGGGGTCTTGGGCCTGCTCGGGCCATTCGACCAGCAGCGTGACCTCGGGCAGGACCCCATCCCAGAAGCCCTCTTGTGCGATGGCTGCGGCCCAGGCCAGGCGGCGGGCCCGGACTCCGGCCGGCCGCACCCGCAGTGCCGCAAAGCGTGAGTGCATCGGCCCGCGGGATCCTTCCCGCCAGGTCACCTCGGTGAAGGTCTGCCGTCCATGACCGGCTGCCGGCGCGGCCACCGAGGACAGCTTGTCGCGGTAACGGGACTGTGGCTTGCGGCCGTTGCCCGACCATGCCGGGGCGGTGCGCCGCGCATCGTGCGGGTGGACGGTCACATCCGAGCGGATGGCGACGACATAGCCGATGCCCCGACCGTCCAAGCCGTCGCGGAAGTCGGCGTTGGTCCCGTAGCCGGCGTCGGCTACCGCCACCGGCGCCACCAGATTCCACCTGGCCAACTCGTCGAAGATGTCCAGGGCCAGGCGCCACTTCTCCCGGTGTCCGACCTCCCGCGGTATCCCGGTCTTCTGCCGGCGTGGGGCGTCGTCCGCCCACTCCTGGGGCACGAACAACCGCCACTGCAACGGACAGGACGCGGCATCGGAGACCGCGTGCACGCTCACCGCGACCTGGCAGTTGGCCCGTTTGCCCAAAGCGCCGCAGTACTGGCGCGCGACCGCCACCGACATCTTCCCGTCCTTGGGGAACGACACGTCATCGACCGCCCAGGCGTCCGGGCCGAGCTGCGGCACCATCCGCTCCGCGATCCGTCGCCGCACCGGCACCGGATCCCAGGTCGACTGGTTCACGAACTGCTGCAGGTTCTGCTCGTTGCCGTCCGGCAGCCGCTCCGCCATCGGCTGGATCGACTTCCGCCGCCCGTCCAGCATCAGCCCCCGCAGATAGCAGTCACCCTTCGCCCGCTGATCCTTACGCGGCACCGACGCGAACACATCGGCCACGAACAACGCCAACTTCGCCCGCATACGGTTCACTTCATGTGCGTCCACACACCCAACATGCTCTTGATCAGGCCGAACGGAAAGACCTAACGGAGTCCTACGCTTGTGTCGGCAAGGGATCTCGTGACCTGCGCATTCGCCGGTCGCGGCGGCTGCGACTTGCCGAGCGATGTCGTCGCCCGTCGGCCCGGGCAGAGCAGCCTCTCCCCCGGCCGCTCGCACGGCCTCGGCGTGCTGCGCCACCGGCTGCGCTCCCCGGACATCGAGGTCGCTCAGCTCGACCATGGGCGAGACATCGGGTCGACGGGGCGCCACCCGGGCAGGAACTCCTCCCGCAGCAAGGCGACTTCCTCGGCCAGCACGGCGCCGTTCTCCGGATGCAGTCGCGGCTTCCATGGCTGCGCACCCACCCGGGGGGAAACCTGGGCGCTCCTTCCCCTCCACACCCTTCACCAGCTGGAGGAAGACCGCACCGCACGGACTTCCTCATCGGGGCTGCCACCGGTAGTGGTTGAGTGAACGGGCGATCTCGATCAACCTGCGCCAGTCCGGCGCCTCGGTCGTGGCCGCTACCGTACGAGCACAGACAAGACGCTGCCAACGCCGGTCTGAAACGGCCATGCGTCGGCGCGATGGACCACCGAACCAACCTGCGGGAACACTCGGTTCGTCCAACCGTACGGGCGAAGGGCCGACAGGGCAGCAGCGGCCCTGAGTATCAGCAGCGACGTCGGACGGCACAAGCGGAACAGCCAGATCCGGCGCCGGGCAGCGAACACGTGCAGATCATCGGCGAAGATCCAGTCTTCCCCGGCACCCGACGTGCCATGCGGCTAGATTGTGTGACATCAGGTCAACTCGGGGAGATCCCATGTCGGTTGAACGTCCGATCATCAACAGCAGCGTGCCTCACTCCGCCCGCATCTGGAACTACTGGCTGGGCGGCAAAGACTGCTACGAGATCGACCGGCAGGTCGGTGACCAGATCTCCGAGGCCAACCCGGCCATCCTCGATATCGCCCGGGAGCAGCGGGCGTTCCTCGTGCGCGCCGTGGAGTACCTCGTCACCGACGCCGGCATCCGCCAGTTCCTGGACGTGGGCACCGGCCTGCCCACCGCGAACAACACCCACCAGGTCGCCCAGCGCCTCGCCCCCGAGACACGGATCGTCTACGTCGACCACGACCCGGTCGTGCTGGCCCACGCCGAGGCGCTGCTCAGCAGCACGCCCGAGGGCGCGACGGACTACATCGACGCCGACCTGCACAACCCCGACGCGATCCTGGAACACGCCGCCAAGACCCTGGACCTCACCCAGCCGGTGGCGCTGATGCTGCTGGGGATCACCGCGCACGTCACCGACGACTCCGTGTACGAGATAGTCGGGCGCCTGATGGATGCCCTGCCCTCCGGCAGCCACCTCGTGCTCTGCGACGACACCGAGGTGCTCAACCCCGAGCAGATGCGCGAGATGATCGAGCAGTGGAACGAGGCGAGCGACAACCCCCGCATCAACCGCAGTCCCGAACAGCTCGCCCGGTTCTTTGATGGCCTGGAGCTGCTGGCGCCCGGCCTCGTCTCGGTCTCTCGCTGGCGCCCCGCAGAGACGGGTGCCCAAGCGTCCGCCGAGGTCGACGACTTCGGCGGCGTGGCATGCAAACCATAGGGGAAGCCCTCAGCTTGTTCTCTATTTACCAGGACCTGCCAGGTCTACCGATGGCCTTGAGAGTCTCGGGGCGTTTGACGGTCTTGCCGACGTCGTAGCGGGGTGCCCGGGGTTTGGGAACACGGGTCGGGCAGGCGAGGTGAGCGCGGATGTTCCTGAATCCCTGGCGGACCCGGGCCGGGGTGAGCCGGTCGAGTGCGGTGGGTTTCTCCCAGGGCCGACGGAGATCCGGGCGAGTGGCCGGGCGAGGCGGAGTTGAGTGTGAGCGACGAGCAGGATCCAGGTCCAGCGGTCCGCTGCGTCGGGGGCACGGAGTTTCGAGGTGCTCCAGCCGAGGGTCCGCTTCACGAAGCGGAAGGTGTGCTCCAGATCGAAGCAGCGGAGCGTCCCGTTCCTTCGATAGGTGTTCGACCTTCAGGCGGATCAACGTGCCCTCCGCCAAGGGAAGTTCACCGTCGTGGTCGAGCCAGGAGGAGCGGCGGGTGAGGCTGAGGTGGACCCTGCCCCATGCCTGGGTTTCGGCCTTGCCGTAGTTGGTGGTGTCGGTGACCGTGGTGATGGCGGGCTCGGGCCAGGTCTCCGGCTTGGCGAAGCGGAACTCCGGTCCGTGCTTGGGCGGCCGGCCGTTGACGCCGTGCATCCTCGGTGGTTTCGGCAGCCGCATGACGCGGTCGAAGCGGACCCGGCCGACCAGCTCGACGGGCAGGTCTCGCAGGACCCAGGCCAGGCGGGTGACGTCGTAACCGGCGTCGCTCACGATCACGATGCCCGGGTCCCCGGCCTGCCACCGGCCTGCGGCGATGAGCCGTTCAGCGATTCCTCGGAGCTGGTCGGCGGTGACCGCGGTCGCGTCATCCACCGGTCCGAGCCGGACCGCGTCCAGAGTCGCGGTCCAGGACGTGGCGCCCCGCTCCAGCACGGCGACGAACGAGTACGGCCAGCCCGGGATGAACTGCGAGGCCGTCTTCGCGCGGCCGTAGACGTGGCAGAACAGCCGATCGGCCAAGCACGGCGCGTCCGAGCGGAGCCATGTGACACATCGACCGCCAGGACCAGCTGCCCGCCATCGAAACGTGGAAGCGACAGCCCGGCCAGCACCGTCCGCAGGCGATCGACGTCGATCCGGCCGTAGTTCAAGCCGCCGTACATCGCTCGGTGCCCACGACGATGCTCGGGCAACAGCGTCAGGTCCACCGGGGACTTCACCGCACCGTCCACATACAGCACCGCGTCCACCAGCTCGAACAACTCATCGCGCCAGGCGGTCAGGCACTTGTAGAACTCGCCCCGGAAGCGTGACGCTTCCACGAACGCCTCCCTTCGGACAGCATCAGGCAGCAAACTCACCCTTACGGCCTTCGTCGTGGTCACGTGCACCTTGGTCGGAGCACATGATCAGCCGAAGGCCGCCCCCACGTCCGGCGAATCCCCAGGTGAGCGACCCAGTTCGACGGACGATTCGAGCGGAACATGAGGCGCTGCATCCCTACGCTTCGGACTCTGGCTCGGCCCTTAGGTACCGGCCCCAGATCTGGGCCTTGTGATAGGGACCGGCCCCGTCGCAGTCGTACTGCGGCGCGTCAAAGGTCACCCAGTACAGCAGCTCGCCGCTGAGCGACTGAGCATGTTCGTTGGGTTCGGGTGCACCCATGGCATCGATCGTTCCAGCAAACTCGGCCTGCCAAGGACCGTCCCAGTCCTGGTCGCGAACGACCGTGACCCGGCGGCCCGGTGCCAGGGCACCCGTCGGCCATGTCTGGCTCAAGGGACGACCGAGGATGCGCTCTACCGCCTGGCGGTCGTCTACGTCCGCAGGAACAGGGCCGGAACTGTCTGTCATGCCGCCCACCCTGCCCGCACCACATCAGGAACACCAGAAGATAAAGAACAAGCTCAGAACCCGTCTCGAATCCTCCCGTTCAGCGGCGCGTCGAACTGGCATGATCCCAGGATGACTTCGTCGATATCCGAGTCGTGGACCCGTATAGAGGCTTGGCTCGCCCAGCACACGCCTCGTACGTTTGCTGCGCTTGACCCCCCGGCGGAGCGCTCGGCAATTGCCGTGGCCGAACAGGCCATCGGTCAGCCGTTCCCCGAGCCCTTGGTCGAGTCCTTGCTGCGGCACAACGGCATGGGCCATCGCGACCTGCTGCCGCCGTTCTGGTCTTTGCTTGGGGTGGAGGGCATCACCAGTGCCTGGCAGACACGCATGAAGATCTACGGAGATGTGCTGGCGGGAGCAGAGGAAGGCGACCCGGACGGGGAATACGGGCCGTGGTGGCACGCACAGTGGATCCCCATCGCCTATAACGGCGGAGGGGATGACCTCATCATGGACATGCGCCCCTACCGTCGCCGCGGAAGGATCGGCAAGGCCGATCATGAGACTGGATGCTCGTTTTCGCCCAACCCCATGTGGGCCTCGCTCCCGGCTCTCCTGGATGCGAAAGCCACGGCTCTGGAGACCGGCGAGGCGGTGGACGGTTACCTGCCTGTCGCCGTTGACGAGGATGAACTGGACTGGGACTTCTGATGCTCAGGCCGCTGCGACGGCCTGGGGACGCGGGGCTTTGCCGCCTTCGGGTAAACGGGGTGCCGGGCCAGGCTGCGGGGCATCAGCGTGATCACGGCGAGCGTGAGCATCGTTTCGGAGTGCTCGGGCCTCGTCTCGTAGTCCCGGACGTCCCGGCGCGCGTGCAACAGCCACGCCAGGCTCCTCTCCACCACCCAACGCCTCGGGAGGACCACAAATCCCTTGGCGCCCTTGGGCCTGCTCACTGTTTTGATCGTCAGATGAAGGAAGGACTTGGCCCAGTCGACGAGCGTTCCGGCGTAGGCCACGTCGGCCCAGACGATACTGATTTCGGGATACATCAGCCGCAGCCGGAAAAGGGCTTCGCGGGCCACGACGCTGTCGTGCAGGTCGACCGGGGTGACCATCACGAACAGCGGGAGCCCCTTGAGGTCCACGATTATGTATCTCTTCCTGCCTGGCGTCTTCTTCCCCGCGTCCTATCCCGACGTGGCGCCCGGGACCGTGGCGGCAACCTTGACGGACTGCGAGTCGATCACCGCCGCCACCACGTGCGGGGACGTGCCCGTCGACCTGCGGACCCGGCGCCGCAGCTGGTCTCGGATGAGGTTGAAGACCCCGGGTGCGGACCATCGGGTGAAGAACCCGAACACCGTTTTGAAGGGCGGGTAGTCGCCGGGCAGCGCAGACCACTTGCAGCCCGTGTCGACGACATAGCGCAGGGCATCGACGATCTCGCGCCGGGGATGGGCTTCCGGTCGGCCGCCGCGCGGGGTGCGGCAGGTCGGCACCGGCGACAAAGGCTCGATGAGGGCCCATTCGAGGTCGGTGGTGTCCGAGGGGTAGCGGTGCTGCCGCATGGCGTCCGCCTCCCCCCTCCGGCCGGGGCGTTCGGCAGCGGGAACGCCCTGGTCATGGGGGATCTGCTCACGTTGAAGGAAGTGCTGTTCCCGGATGCCGTGGGGATGGTGCTGGACCGGTTGACCGAGGTGGACGGGGTGGTTGCGGCCAAAGCCCGCAGCGTCGTGACGGAGTTGACGTGCCCGGACTGCGCGACCGTCGCGCGCCGGGTGCACAGCCGTTACGGACGACGGCTCGCCGAGTACCCGGTCGGCGGTCCGCAGCCCAGTTGCAGGCGGTACTGCCGGCGCAGGTCTTCACCGAGGTGGCCGGGAAACAGGGGATGACCGCTGACCAAGTGGCTGCCGAGTTCGCCGCGTTCCTGCCCGAGTTCATCGACTCCCGGACGACTTCCTGGCCCAATGGGGCCTGGCCTTGGAGTAGTCGGTCCTGGCTTGCCGCTCCGAACACCCTCCCGGTCGAGCCGCTGCCACAAGTGACGTGCGTACCGCCGCGGATTACAGGTCTCCGGCAGCTGCCGGTGACCTCCCGTTCCTTCAGGGATCACGACAGCAGCCGAGCGGCCGCGCGCACCGCAGGCGCCGCAGTGCCTCGGATTAACAGAGACACACGAGCAAGTGCCTCACATAGACCGGGACGCCTCGACCTGGGAGAGACGGGACACCTGGCCCTTCCTGACCCAGGTCCGCATGAACGCCCGTCACGCGACCACACTCCTGAGGGCCCTGCTCGTCCCGGCCGGCACAGAGGTCCAGAGGTGACAGACGATCTCCCACAGCCGATCATGCTCCCGGCCGACGGGAGTACCCCGCGTCCGACCCACACCAGCCCCGTGACTGCGCGATCACGACGGCATTCGCTCACTCACCGGCCGGGCGGGCTTGGAGGTGCTTGATCAGCTTCAGTATGAGGGGTCGGGCGACCTCTTGGAGATCCCATTTCCCGTCCTGGACAGCCTGGTTACTTATCCAGAACACCATCAGGTCACCGTCCACGGCGTGCACGTTCACGCCGTAGGACCAGTCGTTGCCGCCGGAGTGGGTCGCGAGGCTCCGATCGGGCATGATGCCCCACCCGTAGCCGGTGGCGTAGCCGTCGTAGCCCGGCAGGTCGGTGGGGGCGTGGGCTTTGAACATCATGGCCTGCGCGTCGCGGTCCAGGAGGGCCTCGCCAGTCAAAGCGCGGTGGAAGCGGTACATATCGCGGGCAGTGGACAGCAAACCGCCGTTTCCGCGCAGGTTCCAGTACGGACCGTCAGCGGCCCATCGGTGGTCCAGCGGCCGCCCTTGGGAGACGCCCTGTTCGTCGTACTCCACCGCGATCCGCTCTGTGTCCCAGCGCGGCAGGACGTAGCCGGTGTCCTTCATGCCGGCGGGAGCAAAGATCTGCTTCGCCAGGAAGTGCTCGTAGTCCGTGCCGGAGGCGTTCTCGATGACGGCGGCCAGCAAGCTGTAGCCCAGGTTGGAGTAGGCGAACTTCGTGCCGGGCGGGGCGATCAGCTTGGACTTGGCGGCTCCGTCGATCATCTCCTGGCGGGAGATCGGATCGTAGTCGTCTCCCAGCGCCTCCGGCAGCCCGGAGGTGTGGGTGAGCAACTGGTGAATCGTGATGTTGCGCTTGTCCGCCGTTACAGGTCCGACGAACTTGCTGATCGTGTCGCTGACCTGCAGCTTGCCCGCCATCTGCAGCTTCATGATCGCCACGGCCGTGAACGACTTGGTCATCGACATGATGTCGTACACCGTGTCGCAGCTCGCGGAGATGCGGTGGGCCCGATCGGCCATCCCGTAACCGGCGCAGTGTGTGACCTTACCGCCGCGGGCGGCGATCAACGTGCCGCTTCCGCCGCGGGGCAGGGCCTTGTTGAGGACCTCCTGGATCGCATCATCCGTGAGATCAGACGTTGGCGACGGAGAACCAGGGCCCGCCGGGCGGGCAACTTCAGGAGTGCCGCTGCTGTTACTGCAGGCGGCCAGTGCCAGCGCGGAAACCAATGCGAGCACGACAGGAGCACGGAATGCGGACAGCCTCATGAATGGTCCTTGCGGTAGCTGCCGACAACGGGCCCGCGAGTTCGCCACGGGACGTCCATGAGGCCGACATGTCGATCGTACAACGCGACGGGCGGGTTCCGGTCGGCTTGGCCCGCTCCTCGGAGGTCACTACCGCCCGCCACAATAAGATCACCCAGCAGCCGCGCGTGGCTGGCCTCGGCCCCACCGGCGATCCGACCATCCCATGATCGCCACCGCAGACGACGCTCGCCCGCCTGACAAACTGACGCATCCTCACCAGGCTCCGTCTGAACGCGGCGCACGCCACCGCCCGCCTACGATCCCCGCTGGTTCTGACGAGCTGCGAAGTCGCATGCTGACAGACGATCTACGACGCAGACTCCCGCCCACCACCAGCATGAGTATCCGCCCGGCCGCTCATACCAGCTCCGTGACGAGTAACTTCAGGACGCACAAAGCTCAATGAGCGGTGTGCATCGTGAGAACGGCTGGTCAGGTGGGCTGGTGTGCGCGCCTTGCCACGCTCGCACTGGCCGGCGGCCGCTGCCCACGGTGAAGATCGTCTGACTCGGCGGCTGGGGCGGTTCTCGGGTTCTGCCGCGCCTGTGGCGAGGGACCGCCAACCACCCGTCGCCGTACGGATACGCCACCAGATCGCGGGGCCGGAGCGGGGATGTCCGAGCTGGAGCGGATCACGGCTCGCCGGAGCGAGCTGGAGGCGCTGGTCGAAGAGCTGGGCAGGCGGGTTCAGGCCGCGTGTCGGCCGGTCCGCCGCTGTAGCTTGCTGCACTATGAGATTTTGGTTGCTCCGTGCCGCGATACCCCTGGCAATGATCGGCGGACTCTTCTGGCCCACGGTGCTGACGTGCACCTTCCTGGCCGGAGAGCGGGCCACCGCGCAGGTCGCCGAGTGTCATCGGGGCGCCAGCCGCAGCCCACTCAGGTGCACGGGGACATGGCGCACCACCAGCGGCGACACCGGTTCCGGCGGAATCTACGGCCTCAGCCGCAGCGACGCGGGACACACCGTCGAGGTGCGCGTCGGCCCGTTGGGTCCGTACCGTCCCGGCCCCAGGGCTGCCGCTCTGCCTGTCTTCCTGTCGTTGTTCTGGCTGGTCTCATTCGGTGCCCTGACGGTGCAGCAGGTCCGGGCAGGGAAGCGCACCCGCCGGCTCCTCGCGGAACCCGGCGCCCCCGGGGATCTGCTGATTGTCACGGGCAAGGGCGCGCACACGCCCGACGGTCGGCGCTCGGCGTTGGTGGTCACGCTTCCTCGACCCGTGCCTGCTGCGCCTGGGGTGAAGACGACGTACTGGGAGGTCCGCGACCCCGCAGGGCAGCCTATGTTCCGGGTCGAGAAGCGCCGCGCCGGGAAATCCGTGCCGGAACTGGTGGTCTGGGACCCCTCCGGTGTGTCCGGGCACATCATCCGCAGCACCGGCAAGGACTCGCCCGGCGGCTACGCGCTGCTTGCTCTTGACGGTACACCGGTGGGCTCCGTCGAACCTTTCGCCGGTACGAAGTGGGGTGCCTACGAGTTCAGGGACGACCGGGGCGTGATATGGGCCCGGAGCGCCTGCCGCATGCCTGAATGGGTGCTGCGCCTGGGACCCGCCACCTCGCCGCCCCTTTCCCGGCTCGCACTCGCCTTCATCATCGGGCAGCGCCGCCGGCACAGGTGAGGGTTTGGAACTGCTGCCGGTGTACCGGGCAGGAGTGACTTCTGGTGAGCGCGAGTGAGCGCCGGGGACGGATGCGGTGGTCTGCTGTGTGCCGGGACGGCCTGTGCTGTCGGGGGTGTGTTCTGGCCCTTTCTCGGGAGGGGAACGGGAGTTCGTGGGTCGAATGGGTGACCTTTGCGGGGGCTGCTCGTTGACTGCCGTGACGGGGATTTCTGGCCGGGCGGGGGTGAAGGGGTGGGTGGGTTGCGGGAGTTGGCGGCGTCGTTCGTGGTGCCCGGTCCGGCCGGGGTGGCGATCCGGGACCGGTTGCGGGTGAGCGCGGCCGATGCGACCGTGCTGACGGAGGTCGGGGTGTTCCTGGGCTCGCTGGCGGCCAGGGATCTCGCGGCACGCGCCCGACAGGGGCTGGGAAATGATGCGGCCTCGTGGGCCGTGCGCAAGCGGGGGTTGACGGGGCGGTCGTCGGCGCGCTGGGCGGGCAGCATCACCAAGGCCAGCCATGACCAGTGGGCGCTGGCGAGGCGCGGGCAGGTCGCGCATCTGGGCTGGTTGCGCGGGCAGATCGCCGCGGTCGAGGCGCGGCTGGCCCGTCCGCTGGGCGCCACCGCGGACAAGCGGGCCGGGCTGGTGCGCGGGTATGCCTCGCGGGGTGAGTGGCATGCCAAGTCCCGCCGCCTGCACACTTTGAAGGACCGGCTCGCCGCGGTGGAGGCGGACCGGGCGGCGAGCCGGGTGCGCGTGGTGCGCGGCGGCAAGCAACTCGCGAACACCCGGCACCACCTGGCGGCGGCCGGGCTGGACGAAGCGGCGTGGCGCCGGCGGTGGCAGGCGGCGCGGATGTTCCTGGCCGCGGACGGGGAGTCCGGCAAGCGGTTCGGCAACGAGACGATCCGGGTCACCGACACCGGCCAGCTCTCGCTCAAGCTCCCGGCCCCGCTGGCCCACCGGGCGAACGCGCCGCACGGCCGGTATCTGCTGAACGCGACCGTGCGCTTCCAGCACCGCGGGCAGGAGTGGCGCGACCGGATCACCGCCAACCGGGCGGTGGCCTACCGCATCCACCACGACCCGGCCCGCAGCCGCTGGTATGTCACCGCCGCCTGGCAACGCGCCGCCACCCCCGTCCTGCCGCTTCCGGCGGCGCTGGCCCGGGGCGTGGTCGCGGTCGACATGAAC